>JAHAYB010000249.1 GCA_018384835.1 Comamonas sp. | reverse complement strand
CAGTTGGCGCTAGCGTTTAACTCGCCATCGGCAAACCACTTATAGAAGGGGGCGTTGCTCTCGTCGAGCACCTCGGTAAATGGCTTGGTCCACACCACGTTTTCACGCGCCAAGTTAGCCCAGAAGCCTTCGTAGTCTTTTTCTGCTTCAGCGCACAGGGCGTTGTAGCCATCCATACCTGAGATACGAGCGGCTTTCTGCACCGCTTCAGAAGGGGGGAATACGCGGTTTTCCACCAGTACGGATTCAATGTTGTTGCTGCTCATGCGGTCTCCTGAGATCAAAAAAATAAGAATTGCGCTACGCCCCAGTCAGCTGGCATAAAAAGCTGCCGTCAAACCTTGATTACTGCTGCCTGGGCGACTCTACAAACTGTGCGACAAGCGACTTACAGACTACTGACTAAGCAAGCGCTAAAAGCAGTAAAAGCACTGGGTAGAAACCCCAGTTTTTGCATTTTTTCAGCTATCAACCCAGCCTTAACCTAGTAAAAAACTCAAGATTAAAGCTGCCCTCCTTCTATAATTGACGCTTTTAAACAACCTGCAAAGCAGGTATTTTTCTGCATTCTTCATGCAGAGCGGACCCGGCGGCCAACAAGCTCCACACAGTGGCTTATAGGGCTGCCACAGGCCAGTTTCTGGCTCTGGTGCACGGGTATTCCCCCTCTTTTCCAGCCGTGGCTCTTGCGCACATCCACTGTGCCATTCGGGCCACCGCGTAGCCTTTTTACAGCGCTGCGCTTTGGTTTTTTTTCGCATTGCAAACTCCGCCTTTGGGCGCAACCACCTTGCTGTGCGGTGTGCTGGTCGTCACAAACTGGTTTCGCGTGTAAGCACAGGCTGCGGGGTATCGCCCCGTGGTCGGCTGCACTGTGTTTCACCCTCTAACAACATTTCTAAAGAGAGGACAACCAGTGGCTAAATCCCTATCCATTGAACATGTGTTCAAAGTCTTTGGTGACAAACCCCAGCAAGCGCTGGAGCTGGTGCGCCAAGGCCATTCCAAGCAAGAAATTCTGGAAAAAACCGGGCAATCCATCGGCGTTTTCGATGCCCATTTTGAGATTGCAGCGGGCGAGATTTTTGTCGTCATGGGGCTATCTGGCTCCGGCAAATCCACCCTGGTGCGTATGCTCAACCGCTTGATTGAGCCGACCGCCGGGCGCATTTTGGTCGATGGCCAAAACATCAATGCCCTGGACGATGCCGCCCTGCGCGAGCTGCGGCGCAAGGATATTTCCATGGTCTTCCAGTCCTTTGCGCTGATGCCGCATATGACGGTGCTGGACAACACCGCCTTGGCCTGGAGCTGGCCGGGGTGGACAAAGCCCAGCGCCAGCAGGCCGCCCAAGCCGCGCTAGAGCAAGTCGGCCTGGGCGCTTGGGGCGCAAGCTACCCCGATGAGCTATCCGGCGGGATGCAGCAGCGCGTGGGCTTGGCGCGGGCGCTGGCTGCAGACCCTTCTATCTTGCTGATGGACGAGGCGTTTTCTGCGCTCGACCCCATCATCCGCACCGAGATGCAATCCGAGCTGCTGCGCTTGCAGGAAATCAAGCGACGCACCATCGTTTTTATCTCCCACGACCTGGATGAGGCCATGCGCATTGGCGACCATGTGGCCATCATGAAAGACGGCCAGGTGGTGCAAGTAGGCACGCCTGACGAAATTCTGCGCGAACCTGCCAACGACTATGTACGCAGCTTTGTACAAGGCGTGGACGCTGCCGTAGTGTTTAAGGCAGGCGATATTGCCCGCCAGGCCATGACCGTGTTTTCTGAGCAAAAAGACCGTGGCTGCCGTGCCGCCTTACGCCTGCTGGAGGATATGGACTATGAGTTTGCCTATGTACTCACCCCCAGCAAGAAGTTTCTGGGCGTAGTCTCTTCCCAATCCCTGCGCAACGCTTTGCGTGGCCACCAAGGGCCGCTAGGGCTGGAACATGCCTTCATCCCCAACGTAACGCCGATTGCCGCCGACACCCCTGTGGCTGATTTGTTTGGCCTGGCCGCCTCCCTGCCCTTTGCCCTGCCGGTAGTGGATGACAGCGGGCGCTACCAAGGCGTTATCAGCCGCACCACCTTGCTGCGCTTTTTGGACCGCGACACGCCCCCGCTGCTGCCCCCGCAAGACGAGCGCCCGCCGCTCAAGCTCAACCCGCAATTCCCCATGGGGCAGACGGATTTACCCACTATCGCGCAAGAGCACGGCGACGCATCCGCCCCCACCCAGGCACAACCATAAGGAGAGCGCTCATGAACCTCCCTGCACCCCATACCACCCCCATCACCCTGGCCCAAGCCAGCCCCAGCGACGACCCTTGGGCATCTGCCGCCAGCCCCAGCACCCCCGCTGCTGCCTCTGCCGATGACCCCTGGGGTTCAACCAACGCCCCTGCTGCCGACAGTAGCAATTGGCTGGCTAGCCCCGCTGGTGACGCTGCAGCATCAGCACCCGAGCCTGTAAGCCTATGGCAGCAAACCCTGCAAGGCGAGCTACCCATTCAAGCCTGGATTAACCAAGGGCTGGAATGGGTGGTGGACAACTTTCGCCCCTTTTTCCAGGCGCTGCGCACCCCGATTGATGCCACCTTGAGCGGGGTCGAGCAAGGTTTGCTGGCCCTGCCCTGGCCGGTGCTGGTGGCCTTTATGACGCTGGTCGCCTGGCAGTTTGCCGGGCGAGCGCTGGCCATTGGCACCGCCCTATCACTGGCGCTGGTAGCGTTTTTAGGCATCTGGCCCGAGGCCATGATTACCCTGGCGCTGGTGCTCACCTCTTTGGTGTTTTGCATCTTGCTGGGCCTGCCTCTGGGCGTTGTGCTGGCCAGCAACGACCGGGCGCAAAGCCTGCTGCGTCCGATACTGGATGCCATGCAGACCACACCCGCCTTTGTCTATCTGGTGCCCGTGGTCATGCTGTTTGGCATTGGCAACGTGCCGGGGGTGATTGTGACCATCGTCTTTGCCCTGCCGCCGCTGGTGCGCCTGACCAACCTGGGCATTCGCCAGGTACGCCCCGATTTGATTGAAGCCAGCCGCGCCTATGGCGCTTCGCCCTGGCAGCTGTTGTGGAAGGTGCAATTGCCGCTGGCCATGCCCAACATCATGGCGGGCATTAACCAATCGCTGATGCTCAGCCTCTCCATGGTGGTGATTGCTTCCATGATTGCCGTGGGCGGCCTGGGCCAGATGGTGCTGCGCGGCATTGGCCGCCTGGATATGGGCCTGGCCACCATTGGCGGCCTGGGCATTGTGCTGCTGGCGATTGTGCTGGACCGCATCACCCAAGCCATGGGCGAGCCACGCCGTGGCAGCCAACGCTGGTGGCAGCAAGGCCCGCTGGGCAAGCTGCTGGGGCAAGGCACAAAAGCACCCTGATTTTTTTCTTTCCACCTTCACCCTCCCTACCTCAATAAGGATATTGCCATGCTGAAATTTCTACGCCCCACCCTCATTGCCACCGCCCTGGCCACCGCTGGCCTGGCCAGCCAAGCCGCCGACCTGCCCGGCAAAGGCGTGAAAGTGCTCCCCCTCAAAAGCTCGATTGCCGAGGAAACCTTCCAGACCCTGCTGGTCATAAAAGCCCTGGAAAAACTGGGCTACGAGGTGCAGCCCATCCAAGAAGTGGAATATCCCACCGCCCACATCGCTATCGGCAACGGTGATGCCACCTTCCTGGCCGACCATTGGAACCCTCTGCACGCTGACTACTACAAGAACGCGGGTGGCGAGGCCAAGCTGTATCGCACAGGCACGTATTCCGACAATGCCGCCCAGGGCTACCTCATCGACAAGAAAACTGCTGATGCCCACCACATCACCAACATCGAGCAGCTTAAAGACCCCGCTATTGCCAAGCTATTTGACAACGACGGCGACGGCAAGGCCGACCTGACTGGCTGCAACCCCGGCTGGGGCTGCGAGGCCGTGATTGAGCACCACCTGGGCGCTTACAAGCTGCGCGACACCGTTACCCACCAGCAGGGCAGCTACTCCGCCCTGATTGCCGACACCATCACCCGTTACAAAGCGGGTAAGCCCGTGTTTTATTACACCTGGACCCCCTACTGGGTGAGTAACGAACTCAAGCCCGGCCAAGACGTGGTGTGGCTGGAAGTGCCCTTCTCCTCCCTGCCCGGCGAGCAGGCGGGCACCGACACCAAGCTGCCCAATGGCAAGAACTACGGCTTTGTCGTCAACAAACAGCAAATCATTGCCAACAAAGCCTGGGCTGACAAAAACCCCGCCGCCGCCAAGCTGTTTGCAATCATGCAACTGCCCGTGTCTGACATCAACGCCCAAAACCACCTAATGAGCCAAGGCCAGGGCAAGCCTGCTGATATCGAGCGCCACACCAACGCCTGGATTAGCGCCCACCAAGCCACTTTTGACGGCTGGATTGAGCAGGCTTTGGCTGCTGCCAAGTAAAGCTAAATAGGGAGCAACAGACTTATAGCTTGTTGATTGCTCTACCTCAGCGGTAGGTTTGCATTTGCCACGACCCATCATTTAAAAAATGTTACAGAGGCTGCAATAAGGTTGGTACAAGCGGCTCAGTTTGTTACCCTTGGCTCCGTGGGCGACTGCTGGTCGCCCTCTTTTTTATGGGGCAGAACCTGCCCTTTTTTTTATTGTTTTAGAAGGAGTCAGCATGGACTTTCAAGCCTTTTCTGGCGCACTCCAACAAGCACTAGGCGCACAAATTCCCCAAATTTTGGGGGCGCTTGCCATTTTGGTTGTCGGTTGGTTGGTCGCCGTTATTGCCCGCGCAGCGGTGCGCCGTGTGTTGGGAATGCTGCGCTTAAACCAGCGTATTAGCGAAAGCACTAACACCCAGGTCAATCTGGAGCACCCTGCCGCCACCGCCGTGTTCTGGCTGGTGCTGCTAGCCACTTTGGTCGCGGTGCTCAACTCGCTAGATTTAGCGCTGCTATCTGCCCCCTTTGCCAATATGGTGCAAGACGTGGTGGGCTTTATCCCTCACCTAGTCGCCGGTGCAGTGCTGTCCTTAGTGGCTTGGGTGATTGCCACTGTGCTACGCGCCCTGACGGCCAAGGCTCTGGGCGCTACCACGCTGGACGAGCGCTTGTCTGAAGAGGCGGGCATGGCTCCCATCAGCCAAAGCGCGGGGCAAGTGCTGTTCTGGCTGGTGATTCTGTTCTTTTTGCCTGCGATTTTGGGTGCTCTGCGTCTGGAAGGCGTGCTTGACCCCGTGCGCGACATGCTGGCTGGGATGCTCAACCATGTGCCCAATATCTTTGGTGCAGGCGTGATTGCAGCAGCGGGCTACATCGTCGCCAAGGTGCTGCGTGCGCTAGTGACCAATCTGCTGGCCGCCGCTGGTGCTGACCGCCTGAGTAGCTGCGTCGGCTTGGACAAGCTGAAGTTCTCGCGCTTGGGCGGTACGCTGGTGTTTATCTTGGTCTTTATCCCCAGCCTGATTGCTGCGCTGGATGCCCTGAAAGTTAAGGCCATCTCCCAGCCTGCGACCCAGGTGCTGCACCAAGTGCTGCAAGCTGCGCCCCATATCTTGGCCGCCGCCATCATTTTGGTGCTGACTTGGTATGTGGCGCGTTTTGCCGCCAGCTTGCTCTCACGCCTGCTGGAAAGCGCTGGTTTTGACGGCCTGCCCGCCAAGCTCGGGTTGGAACATGCGCTCACCGGCGCTAGCAGCCCCTCCAAACTGGTCGGCAAGGTGGTAGTGTTCTTTGCCATGCTGTTTGGCACGGTAGAGGCCGCTAGCCAACTGGGCTTTGGCCAGGTGAGCGATGTAGTGACCACCTTCATCAACTTTGGTGGCGACATTCTGTTGGGCAGCGCCATCTTAGTGGTGGGTTTTTGGCTGTCTGGCGTGGCAGCGGCTGCCATTCGCCGCGCCAGCCCCGAAGGTGGAGCGCTGATTGCCCACGTGGCACGCTTTGCTATTTTGGGCTTGGTGATGGCCATGGGCTTACGCGCCATGGGCATTGCCAACGAGATTGTGCAACTGGCCTTTGGCCTGACCTTGGGTTCCGTCGCAGTTGCTGTTGCCCTGGCCTTTGGCCTGGGTGGCCGTGAAGCGGCTGGCAAGCTGTTGGAACACTGGGTGAGCAAGGTGCTGCGCAAGGATGCAGCCAAATAAAAGCTAAAAGCGTCCCTACGCGCTAACAAAAGCAGCCAAGCAGGCGGGCGATGCTGATTACATCGTCCGCCTGTTTGGCTTTTTCGGTTACTTTGGCGGCTCCAACCCTGCACTGCTACACCCCCCTGTACCCCTCTTTACCCCTCTTTACCCTGCTTTCATCTATGTTCTCTTTTGCGCTCTCTTCTACGTTTTCTTCTACGTTTTTTTCTTTGTCTGCGCTTGGCCGGTTGCGCCCTCGTCGTGCCAAGCTGCTAGTCGGCCTCGCTTGCCTTGGCGGTTTGAGCACCAACCCCAGCCTCAGTTGGGCCGATGGCCTAGAGCAGCTCCAAGCCTTTATCCAGCAAGCGCGGGCAGGGACGGCGCAATTTACCCAAACCGTAACCGCCCCACGCAAGGCGGGCGAGGAGCAAGCGCGTGTGCAGGTTAGCCAGGGACAGTTTAGTTTCCAGCGGCCTGGGCAGTTCAAATTTATCTACACCAAGCCATTTGCGCAAAGCATTGTGGCTAACGGCCAGACCTTGTGGCTCTACGACCCAGATTTAGAGCAAGTGACCCAGCGCCGCCAAGAAGAGGTGCTAACCGGCACCGCAGCGGCCTTGCTGACCAGCGCCACCAGCTTGGCCGCCCTTGAGCGCGATTTTGCGCTGTACAACCAAGCCACCACCGAAGAGGCTGGCCCAACCGGCCAAGCTGACCAAGCCGTGCAATGGGTGCGAGCCATCCCTAAAAAAAGCGATAGCACCTTGCAAAGCCTGCGCGTTGGTTTTGTGGGTACGCAACTGGTGGCCTTAGAGATGCTCGATAGCTTTGGGCAGCACTCACAACTGCGCTTTGAGCAGATGCAGCTTGTGCCGCAACTGCCCGCTAGCGCGTTTGAGTTAGACATCCCTCCTGGGGTGGATGTGCTGGTGCACTGAGCCTGTTTTGGCCTCTGCCCTTACACCGATTTTTAGCTACATCGTAGCGGGAACAAAAAAGGCCAGTTCCGAAAAACTGGCCTAAGTCGTTGATTTACTTGGTAGGGCGTGCTGGACTCGAACCAGCGACCAAGGGAT
>JAHAYB010000515.1 GCA_018384835.1 Comamonas sp. | reverse complement strand
GGCGCACTGCACCCACGCATGACGCAGCGTGACGAGGCGATTAAAGCTTGGTTGGCGCAAAACAACATCACAGACTTTGCCGTACTGGACGATGTGCCCAGGTTTTTCTCTGGTTACCCCAGCCAATGGCCGCAGTTGATCGTATGCAATGCAGCTTTGGGTATTGCAGATATCCAAGTACAGCAAAGGTTACAAGCTTGGCTGAACGGTCAGAGTTGGATATGAAAGTCAACACTTCACCTCCTATGACTGACTTCAAATTTCCTGCGTTGCCAGCACACCCGCCCTCACAAAAGCAGCTCGATAAGCTAAGGCAGGAGAGGTGCATCTTGTTCAAAATGGGCTACGCAGCCCACATTCCGCTGGAGGAAAAAATGCGGTACGCAGTACAACTGGACCACTATTTGGAGCCGTACGAGGGCAAGAACAGTCCAGTTCGCAAACGGTAAAGGTGCAGCCAGCTCTTATCTGGGCTGTAAGTCTAGGAGTGGGCATGGCAGAAAACTTTTTCCACCTGCTCAAACGTGAGCGCATCCGCAAGCACATCTATGCGACAAGGCAAGAAGCACGCAGGGATGTGTTTAGCTACATTGAGATGTTTTACAACCCCATTCGCAGACACTCGTCTGCGGATCGCATGTCACCCGTAGAGTCCGAGAGACGCCATTCTGTGAGGCTGGCAGCTATCTAGGAAACACTGGTCGATTCACTGTAAAACGTGACTTCTTCACAATAGAGACTTTCCTTGGGAGGTCTCTACTTCTCAAGACGTTGGTTTTGCGGGGGGATTACCATCTGATACGACATGCCGTGGTGACAGAGATGCGCCAAAACGCCTGGGGGTCAACAGACATTGCGCAGTTGCTGGGTCATGCTACTGATGCAACAAGCAGTGCTTATGGAAAACGTAGCCGCGGATCGAAAAAGTCAAAGCCAGTTGCTGTGGTGAAGAAATCGCTAAAAACTTCGTGGCCCGTGAAGGTTTGCGACAAATCTGGCCTGGACAAGGTCCTAGGTAAAAAGAAGAAAAAAACAAAACGACAACGACGTTGATGTGGTCAGCCAAGTCAAGCACTTGGCTACATCGACTTCAAAAGAGGGATACCAAAAAAACCATGAGCTGCGAGGCGAAGTTTTCGCTTTGAAAGCAAGCTATCCCACAAGTAATCTGGAGTCTCAGCAGTTCTCCAACTGCTGAGCCAATTCAGTCAAAGAAATCCCCAATGCTTGGCACCAGCGCAGGGTCTCGACGATGTCCAAACGACGTTCTCCACGTTCGCATTTGCTCACAAAAACCTGAGTTTCTTGCAACCTCTGCGCAAGTTGGACTTGGGTGATGTTGCGTTCAATCCGTGCAGCCTTGAGCAGAGTGAGAAACGACGTGTACTGCGCCGAATGAATCGATTTGTCCATATACAAGGTCTTGAAAACCCGTGATGGTGCAAACCAAATTGGAATAGTCAAAAATAGAATATTCTAAAAAGGAATAGATCGACATGAA
>JAHAYB010000506.1 GCA_018384835.1 Comamonas sp. | reverse complement strand
TAGTAGTGCTCAAAGCCGGGCGCAAACTCGGGGGCAGCCAAGCGGCCTTGACCCATAGCGCCGCCATTGTCGGCAGCGACGATGTGTTTGATGCCGTGCTGCGCCGCGCTGGTGCTGTGCGGGTAGATTCTTTTGTGGAGCTGTTCTCTGCTGCCAAATGCTTGGCCGCACGCTACCGCCCCGTTAGCCGTCGCTTGGCCGTAGTTACCAACGGTGGCGGCCCAGGCGTATTGGCCGCTGATTGGATGAACAGCATGAACTTGGATTTGGGTCAGCTCTCAGAGTCGGCCATTGCCCAGCTTGCGCCGCAACTCTTGCCCCAAGCGGCCATTACCGACTTAATCAACGTCACAGACCAAGCCACACCCGAGCATTACCGCCTAGCCATCGAAACCGCCCTGAACGAGCCGCATATTGGCGGTGTGCTGGCACTGCTGTGCCCCCATCCCGAGGTGGATGGCCAAGCCTTCGCCCAAGCCACAGTGCAAGCGCGTCGGCGGGCGGCCAAGCCCGTGCTCACCTGCTGGATGGGCGACAACATGGTGGCCAGTGGCCGCGAAGAGCTGCGCAAAGCCCTGATACCCACCTTTCGCACGCCCGAGGCAGCGGTGGGCGCATTCAGCAACATTGCCGACTTCACCCACAACCAGCAGCTATTGCAGCAAACGCCGCCGCCACTGTCCTCAGTTGGCAAAAAGCCCGATATTGCTGGTGCTCGCTTAATGATTGAAAGCGTGCTGGCCGAGCGCCGCCAAGTGCTCACCGAGATGGAGTCCAAAACCCTGCTAGCGGCCTTTCACATTCCCGTGACCCGCACGCTGCTAGCGCGAACCGCACGCGAGGCCATGATGATAGCCACCCAGCAAGGCTTTCCGGTGGCGCTCAAAATTGACTCGCCCGACATCACCCACAAATCCGACGTGGGCGGCGTGGTGCTCAACCTGGGCAATGGCGAGGCCGTGCGCAGCGCCTACAACGACATGATGCAGCGCGTCAAACGCCTGCGCCCCGATGCCCATATCAACGGCGTAACAGTGCAAAACATGGCGCGTAGCCGCCGTGGCCGGGAAATCTGTATCGGCCTGGTCAGTGACGACCCCTTTGGCCCGGTCATTACCTTTGGCGCAGGCGGAACCATGATTGAGCTGATTCAAGACCGCGCTATGGAGCTGCCCCCGCTCAACCAATTCTTGGCACGGCGCTTGATTGAGCGCTCGCGTGTACACGAAACCCTGGGCGAGTGGCGCGGCGCATCAGCGGTGGATTTAGAGCAGCTAGAGCAGGTGCTGCTGCGCGTCTCGGACATGGTCTGCGCTCTACCGCAACTGCGGCAAATGGACATCAACCCGCTGATTGTGGATGAGTCCGGCGCAGTGGCCGTGGATGCCCGCATGATTGTGAGCGAAATCGGCAGCAACCAAGCCCACGGCCCCTATGGGCATCTGGCCATCCTGCCCTACCCGGCGCGTTACGAGCAGGTCTGGCCGCTGCGCGATGGCAGCGAATACCTGGTGCGCCCCATCCGTCCCGATGATGCGCAAATGCTGCAAAACATGGTCAAAGGTCTTTCGCCGCAAAGCCGCTACTTTCGCTTTGTCTCGCAACTAGCCGAGCTGCCCCCGGCCATGCTGGCGCGTTTTACCCTGATGGACTATGACCGCGAAATGGCGCTAATTGCCGTCAAGCAAGAGCGCGTGGTCGATGAGGATGGCGAGGTCAGCTACCGCGAGCAGCTAATGGGCGTGTCGCGCTACGTCACCAACCCTGACCGCGTGAGCTGCGAGTTTGCGCTGGTTGTGGCCGACGAGTTCTCTGGCCTGGGGCTGGGCGCACGCCTGATGCTTAGCATCATGGACGTTGCCCGCGACAAGGGGCTAGAGCGCATTGAAGGACTGGTACTGGCCAACAACCCCAATATGCTCAAACTCATGCGCCGCCTGGGCTTTGAGATTCGCCACTTCCCTGATGACCCAGAGTTCCGCCTGGTCGTCCACCCCCTCTAAGCACCATAAGCACCATAAGCACCATCACTGCCATGACCACTACCGCAATTGCCGCCGCCCCTTCCCTCTTGGTCTCTACAGCGCCTGTGCGCAAGGCGGTATTTCCCGTCGCTGGCCTGGGCACACGCTTTTTACCGGCCACCAAGGCATCGCCCAAAGAGATGCTGCCCGTGGTCGATAAACCGCTCATCCAGTACGCCGTGGAAGAAGCCTACCAAGCAGGCATTCGCGACATGGTGTTTGTCACAGGGCGCAGCAAACGCGCAATCGAAGACCACTTTGATACCGCCTACGAGCTAGAAAACGAGCTGCAAGCCGCTGGCAAACACGCCATGCTGGAGTTGGTGCGCAGCATTGCCCCGGCGGACATGAACTGCCTGTTCGTGCGCCAGCCTCGCAGCTTGGGGCTGGGGCACGCTGTGCTCTGCGCCCAGCCCCTGGTGGGCAGTGAGCCATTTGCCGTCTTACTGGCCGATGATTTGATGGTCGGCCCCACCCCCGAAGAGGGCGTACTGGCGCAGATGACCGCCGCCTTTGCCAAGCAAGGGCGCTCTTTGCTGGCCGTGCAGGAAGTGCCCGATGAGCACACCCGGCGCTACGGCATCATCAAAGGCCAAAGCGCAGGCGGCTCCTTGATACGGGTTGATGAGATTGTTGAAAAACCCGAGCCGCAAGCCGCCCCTTCGCGCATGGGCGTAGCCGGGCTCTATGTACTGACCCCACGCATTTTTGAAGAAATACGCCAACTGCCACGCGGCGTAGGCGGGGAAATACAACTGACCGATGCCATTGCCCGCTTGATGCAGCACGAGGCGGTGTACGCCTACCAATACCAAGGCAAGCGCTACGACTGCGGCAGCAAAGAGGGCTTTTTAGAAGCCACCGTAGAACTGGCCTTACAACACCCCCAGGTCGGGCCTGCGTTTTTGCACTACCTGCAAAACCTGCAAAGCCAGGGCTATGGGGCGAGCAACACGACGCAATAACAACACTCCCTACGAAAGCCTTTCACTATGTTTACTGGCATTGTCCAAGCCATCGCCACCATCACCCAGGTGCAAGAGCAGCCTGGGCTGCGCACCTTCACGCTGGAGTTTCCTCCCGGTTTTTGCCAAGATTTAGAAATTGGTGCCAGCGTTGCCACCGATGGCGTGTGCCTCACCGTCTGCGCCTTGCCCACCCCCACCAGCGCCCAGTTTGATGTGATGCAGCAAAGCCTGGCTATTACCACCTTGGGCAGCTACGGCGTGGGTCAGCGCGTTAACGTCGAGCGTGCCGCTAAAGAGGGCGCAGAAGTGGGCGGCCACATCCTGTCTGGCCATGTGGACTTTACGGCCACCTTGCTAGCCATTGAACACAGCGCTAGCAACTACAAAATCCGCTTTGGCTTTGCGCCAGAATTTGCCCCCTACCTCTTTGCCAAAGGCTATGTCGCCATCAACGGCGCAAGCCTGACCATCTCTGCCATTGACAAGCAGGCGCATTGGCTGGAGGTGTGGCTCATCCCCGAAACCCGCCGCGCTACGGTGTTTGAGGAAAAAGCCGTGGGCGAGCAACTCAATATGGAAATTGAGCGCAACACCCAAGTCATCGTTGATACCGTGCGCGAGCTACTGCCTGCCCTAGTACAAGACTTGGTGCAAGACTTAGTACAAAAAAGCCTGGCTGCTGCCCGTGATGCCGATGCGGCCAGCGCTCAGCACAGTGACACAGTTAGTAAAACGGCCTAGTCAACCATTTCTTGACAGTTGCGTTAAATAATGGTTCGTGTGCCGATATATCCCCGGCCACACCCATTGCCCACCACCACTATCACCCCTGTCTTGGAGGACAAGCTATGAAAAAAATAGCCATGATGACGCTAACTGCCACCCTGATACTCACCCCACCCCTGGTTGAGGCCAAACGTCTGGGCGGTGGCGCTTCCTTTGGCCGCCAATCTGGCCAAGTCAGCCAGCGCCAAAGTGCCCCCCCAGCAGCACCAGCACAGCAAAACACCGCAAACAACGCCCCGCAAAACCCACAACAAGCAGGCCAAGCAGCCCAGCGCCCCGCTACAGCACCGGCAGCAGCATCTGCGGCCAGCAGCAAAAAGCCCTGGGGAGCCATGCTAGGCGGCTTGGCCGCTGGTTTGGGCTTGGCCTGGTTGGCTAACAGCCTGGGGTTGGGGGAGGCATTTGGCAACATCTTGCTGGTGGCTTTGCTGGCAATGGCTGCGCTGGCGGTGTTTCGCCTATTCAAGCGCAGCGCGGCAGGCACGCGCCAACCTTTGGCCTATGCGGCTGCTAGCCCCGGTAGCACTAGCGCTAGCGCCGCCTCCACCCCAGTCCACAGCCAAGGCGAGCCGCCGCAAAATGGGCGCAGCATCATCACCCCGCCGCAGTACAAGCCAGAAACCGTAGGCAACGATGCCAGCGCCCGCCCCTGGGAGCAATTTGGCCAAGCAGCACCGGCCAGCGCAGCCACAGGCAGCTTGATTGGTTCAGCCCTAGCTAATAGCCCTGCTGCTGCGGGCTGGGGCATTCCAGCAGACTTTGATGCAGCGGGCTTTCTGGCCGCTGCCAAGCACAACTTTCTAACCCTGCAACAAGCCTGGGATGTGGGCGATATTGCCCAGCTACGCGCCTTGCTGACCGATGAAATGCTGCAAGAAATCCGCCAGCAACTGGCCGAGCGCGAGGCCGAGAGCGCAGGCGCACCCAACATCACCCATATCGAAGGGCTACAAGCCCAGCTCTTGGGGATTGAAGATGAGGGCGACAGCCACCTTGCCAGCGTTGAGTTCTCCGGCATGAGCCGCGAAGAGCTAGGCGCAGGCTTAAGCCCATTTCGCGAGGTGTGGAATATGACCAAGCCCAAAGACGGTAGCAGTGGCTGGTTAGTCGCTGGCTTGCAAGCACTGGCTTAAGCCGTACAAGCAGCGTCATAGCACAGCGACCACTCCCCCACCAGCTATCAAGCTCAGGCCGCCAGCAACAACGCTGGCGCTCCCAGCAAAGCCCGTACCGCCTGGATGAACTGGGCGGCATCCATACCATCGACCACGCGGTGGTCAAATGACGAAGATAAATTCATCATCTGCCGCGCTACCCATTGGCCGTCTTGCAGCACGGGGCGCTGCACCATGCGGTTGACGGCAATGATGGCTACCTCTGGATGATTGATAACGGGTGTGCTCACGATACCGCCCAGCGCCCCCAGGCTGCTAATAGTGATGGTGGAGCCCATGAGCTGCTCACGCCTTGCGCTGCCACTGCGCGCCGCCGCTGCCACTTGGGCAATGGCGGCGGCACAGTCCCAAAGACTAAGGCTTTGCACATGGTGTACCACGGGCACCATCAGGCCAGCAGGGGTTTGCGCAGCCACACCCAGATGCACAGCGCGGTAGCGGGTAATTTGCTGGGCTTCATCATCGTAGCGGGCGTTAATCTGGGGGAAGTCTGCCAGCGCCAGCACCAGGGCGCGTGCCAAAAAGGGCAGCAAACTCAGCTTGCCACGGCTGCTGGCATAGCAGGTATTGAGCTGCTGGCGCAGTTGCTCTAGCGCGGTCACATCCACCTCTTCCACATAGCTGAAGTGGGGGATGCGGCGTTTGGCCTCCTGCATTTTTTGGGCAATTCTGCGGCGCAGGCCAACAACGGGTATGTGCTCCTGTCCCTCATCCACAGCGCCTTGACCTCCAGCGCTACGCACCTGCGCCAGCAGCCAGGTATCCAAGTCTGCATGGGTAATCTGCCCGGCTGCGCCGCTGGGCGGGATATGCCCCAAGTCCACCCCCAAGGCAGCAGCACGCTGGCGCACCGCTGGCGCGGCCAGACCCGTTTGCGCCTGGGTGCTGACCGAGCAGGCCAAGCCAACGGTTAGCCCCATTTGCTCTGGGGTGGGTGTGGATGTTGAAGGTGGTGGCACAGGCTCTGGTTCAGCCACTACAGCTTCTACAGCCGATGCAGCAGGTCGAGCGGCGAAAGGGTTGTCTTCCTCAGCATCCACCTCAGCCGGCGGTGCAGGTGGTGCTGGCATGGCAGCCTCAACCGGGCTACTGGTATTGGTATTCGTATTACCCATACCAGGGGCAACCGCCAGGCGAATCAGGTCAGCACCAACGGCCAGAATCTGCCCAACTTCACCGCCTAAAGCCAGCACCGTACCGCTTACGTGGCAGGGGATTTCTACTGTGGCCTTGTCGGTCATCACATCGGCTACGGGCTGGTCAGCGGCCACGCTATCGCCTACGGCCACATGCCAGGCGGCCAGCTCTACTTCGGTAATGCCCTCGCCAATATCGGGCACGCGGATAGTGTAAATGGCTTGCTCTTTTGTCATGGCATCAGCCCTCCAGCGTGCGTTGCAAGGCCAGTCCCACACGGGCGGGGCTGGGGAAGTAAGCCCATTCCTGGGCATGGGGGTAGGGCGTGTCCCAGCCGGCTACCCGCTCAATCGGCGCTTCCAGGTGGTAGAAGCAATGCTCTTGCACCAGTGCGACCAACTCTGCGCCAAAGCCGCTGGTGCGTGTGGCTTCATGCACCACCACGCAGCGCCCTGTTTTTTGCACGGATTGCACAATCGCCTCCAAATCCAGCGGCCACAGGCTGCGTAGGTCAATGATTTCCGCATCAATCCCCGTCTCGCGGGCGGCGCAGTCGCTTACCCACACCATGGTTCCGTAGGTCAGCACCGTCACAGCGCTGCCGGGGCGAAACACGGCGGCTTTTTCTAGCGGAATTTCGTAATAGCCCTCTGGCACTTGCCCCAGGGGATGCTTGCCCCAAGAAGCCACAGGCCGGTCGTAATGCCCGTCAAAAGGGCCGTTGTACAGGCGCTTAGGCTCCAGAAAAATCACCGGGTCATTGCACTGCATGGCGGCAATCAGCAAGCCCTTGGCATCAAAGGGGTTGCTGGGCATTACCGTGCGCAGGCCGCTGACGTGGGTGAACACCGCCTCTGGGCT
>JAHAYB010000490.1 GCA_018384835.1 Comamonas sp. | reverse complement strand
CTTTGAGCCGCTAGACCCCAGCATCTACACCCCCGGCTAATTTCCCCCCATGCGCCCCCTTCTGCCCTACGCCTTTGCCCGCCAGCACCAGTTGCTGCTGCAAGCTGATACCCACGCACCCGCCCTGTGGCTATGCAGCCAGAGTAACGCCAGCGCCATTACCGAGGTACTGCGCCAGCACAACACCCCCCAGCCGCAATTGCACCATTGCAGCCCCGAGGAGCTAGAGCAGCGCCTGCACGATGCCTACACCGCCACCGACGGCAATGGCGATGCCGCCCAACTGGTCAGCAGCGTGCAAGACGAGGTGGATTTGGGCCTGCTCATGCAAGAGGCCGAGCGCACCCAGGACTTGCTGGCCGAGCAAGATGATGCGCCTGTTATCCGCATCCTCAACGCCCTGCTGCTGGAAGCGGCCAAGGCCGGAGCCAGCGACATCCACATTGAAGCCTACGAGCAGCATTCCAGCGTGCGGATGCGCCTGGACGGGCAAATGCAGGAAATCGCCCGCCCCAAGCGCGAGCTGCACAAGGCGTTGATTTCGCGCCTGAAAATCATGGCCGCGCTAGACATTGCCGAATCGCGCCTGCCCCAGGATGGCCGCATCAGCACCCGACTGGGGCAGCGCATGATTGATATCCGCGTCTCCACCCTGCCCAACGCCCACGGCGAGCGTGCTGTGCTGCGCCTCTTGGATAAATCGGGCAACCGCCTCACCCTAGAGAGCAGCGGTATGCACGGCGCAGTGCTGCAACGCTTTGAGCAACTGGTGCGCCAGCCCCACGGCATTATTTTGGTAACGGGGCCGACGGGTTCAGGCAAAACCACCACGCTGTACTCTGCGCTGCAACGCCTGGATGCCACGGCGCTGAACATCCTCACCGTGGAAGACCCGGTGGAGTACGAGCTGCCCGGCATTGGGCAAACCCCCATCAACGCCAAAATCGGCTTCACCTTTGCTGATGCGCTGCGCTCCATCCTGCGCCAAGACCCCGATGTGGTCATGGTGGGCGAAATCCGCGACACCGAGACGGCGCAAATCGCCATTCAAGCCTCGCTCACCGGCCACCTGGTACTCGCCACCCTGCACACCAACGACGCGCCCAGCGCCATCACCCGCTTGGTGGAAATGGGGGTAGAGCCGTATCTGCTGGCGAGTAGCCTGTTAGGTGTGCTGGCGCAGCGCCTGGTGCGCAAGTGCGACCCTGCCCAGCCCGGCCAGCTCAAAGGCCGCACCAGTATTTACGAGCTGCTGGTGGTGGATGAGGCCATCAAAGCCCTCATCAACGAACACGCCAGCGAAGCCGCCATCCGCCAAGCCGCCATCCACGGCGGCATGCAGCCCATGCGCCACTACGGGCTGGCGTTGGTAGAAAAAGGCATTACCACCCACGAAGAGGTGCTACTGGCTACGGCCAATTGAATTAGGACGTGGTATGTCATTTGGGGCTGGGATACACCACCTCTAACACCTCCAGGGTGCGCCAGCCTGCCGGGGTAGGCAGCTTGACCGTATCGCCCACCCGGGCTTTGAGCAAAGCCTTGGCCACGGGAGATACCCAACTGACTTGACCCTGGTGGGCATTGGCCTCTTCTGTGCCCAAGATGGTGATGGTGTGCTCACCCTGCGCCTCATCGTCCCAATAGGTTACGGTTGCGCCGAAGAACACCTGCTCACTGCCGTGATGAACACTGGGTTCAATCACCTGCGCCTGCTCCAAATACTTGGTCAGAAAGCGAATGCGTCTATCAATTTCACGCAGGCGCTTCTTGCCGTAGAGATAGTCACCATTTTCTGAGCGGTCGCCATTGCTGGCAGCCCAGTGAACAGTCTCTACCACCTGGGGGCGCTCTTGGTCAATGAGGGCGAGCAACTCTGCTTTCAACGCCTGATAGCCCTGAACGGTGATGTAGTTCACAGATATCTCCCTGTTTATCCAAGCCTCTGTGCGCTCTTGCTATTGCTATTGCGCCAGTGCGGTAGTGATGATTTGCGCCAGCGGGGCAAAACCATGGTTAAGTGGGCCGTGGCCTTGGCCTGTATGAACCTGCGCCCCCGCTGCAATGGCTTGCAGGATATAGGCACGCGCTTGGCGCACTGCCTGCTCCAAACCATGACCTTGCGCTAAAAAGCAGGCAATGGCCGACGATAAGGTGCAGCCCGTACCGTGGCCGTTGTGGGTGGCAATACGCGCTGACTCCAACAGGCAGGGCTGACCATCTGCTTGCAGCAGCAAATCGGCTACCCAATGACCGGGCAAATGCCCACCCTTGAGCAAAACGCTGCGTGCGCCCTTGTCCAGCAGAGCCTGGGCGGCAGCGGTCATGGCCTCAGTGGTGGTCAGGGTGTGGCCGATGAGCCAACCGGCCTCATCCAAGTTGGGTGTAATCACACTGGCGAGGGGGAAAAGCTCTTGCGCCAGCACATCGGCGGTTTCTTGGGCAATCAGGCGGTCGCCACTGGTGGCCACCATCACTGGGTCCAGTACCACATTGCGCAGGCCATAGCGCTCAATGGTCTGTGCTACGACACGCACCAGCTCAGGGCTGTGCAACATGCCAATTTTGACGGCATCTGCCCCAATATCTTGCAGTACGGCATCTAGCTGGGCTTGCAGCATGGGCGCTGGCACGGCGTGGATGGCCGTTACCCCTAGGGTGTTTTGGGCGGTGATGGCGGTAATCGCCGTCATGCCAAAACAGCCTAAGGCGCTAAAGGTTTTCAAATCTGCCTGAATGCCTGCACCACCACCGCTGTCCGAGCCAGCAATAGACAACACCCGCACATAACGCGCTGCCCCAGGGCTGGGCTGTGGTGGGGTGAGAGAAGAAAGGTCTGTTGCCCGCGTGCTCATTACGTAGCCTCCAATCCAAAAACGGCCTATTTTGCCTGCGAAGCGTGCCCTGTACCCACCTGAACCCACCTGTACCCATTACCAAGGCCGACCGCTATACTCGCAGCGGTATTGCGTGTTCAACTTTTGCTGTGATGCCGTTGCATGGCCACTAACTCCTCCTCCCCCCCAAGCATTGCTGCCAATGATGCCAACCCTATCCCCAACGAGCCTCCGGCAGATTTTGCTTTTATTGATGACTACCTCTCAGCGCTGCTCTCCCAAGCCAGTGCGCTGATTGCAGCGCAGTTTCATACCCAGGTGCAGGCGGCGGGGTTTTCCGTGACGGAATGGCGGGTGCTGGCCACTTTAGCCAGCCGCAATGGCATGAGCACAGGGGGATTAGCACAAATCGCTCTCAGCAAACAGCCCACGGTCACGCGCTTGCTTGACCGTATGGAGGCGCGTGGCTACGTCCAGCGCTACCCTCACAGCAGCGACCGGCGTATCACCATGGTGCGTATTACAGCAGCGGGCAGTGCCATCGCTACCCGCTTGATGGCATGTGCCAAGGCCCATGAGCAGCAAGTGCTCCAGCCCCTTGGTTCAGAGCAGACGCAAGCCTTAAAAGCCACCCTGCGTAGCATTATTGATATGCGCCGCCGAGGGGGTGGCGGCGCAGCCAAAGGTTAAATTTATTTAATCAGGCTTTATTTAATCAGGCGAAACTGCCCGTCCTTAACGGTAATCAGCTCGCGGCCACGCTCGTCAAAGCCGCTGTGGTCTTCGGCGTTCATGTTGTACACGCCTTGGGTGCCAATCAGCTCTTTGGTTTTTTCCAGGGCATCGCGCAGGGCGGCACGAAACTCTGGCGTGCCAGGCTTGCCTGCTTTGGCCGCTTCGGGAATGGCCGCTTGCAGCAGTAAACCGGCATCAAATACGTTTGCGCCGAAGGTGGCGGGTGGCTCGCCGTGCATTTTTTCGTAGTCGGCCATGTATTGCGCGGCTACTTGCTTGACGGGGTTGCTGTCTGGGATTTCAGGCAGCACCAGCATGAGGCTGGCAGCCATGATGGTGTCTTCCACCTTCTTACCACCGAGCTTGAGGAAGGCGGGCAGCGCCGCACCGTGGGTTTGGTAGAACTTGCCTTTGTAGCCTTTTTCCACCAGGGTGGTTTGTGGCAGTACCGAGGGGCCGCCGGGGGCGGCAATCAGTACCGCATCGGGCTTGGCACCGATGATTTGCATGGTCTGCCCCACTACTGCCATATCAGAGCGCGAGAAGCGCTCATTAGCGACCAGTTTGATGCCCTTCTCAGCGGCCATGGCGCTGACGACACGGTCCCAGTTCTCGCCGTAGGGGTCAGAGGTTCCGATAAAGGCCAGGGTTTTTACGCCGTTGCTGGCCATGTGCTGCACCAAGGCGGCGGCAATGATTTCATCGTTCTGCGTGGTTTTGAAGACCCATTTCTTTTTCTCGTCCATGGGCAGCACTACGGCGGCAGTGCCTACGGGTGCCAGCATGGGGGTACCCGTTTCAGCAGCAAACTGAATTACCCCCATGGCGTTGGGGGAGCCGCTGGGGCCAATCAGGGCATCAATGTTTTCGCTGTCCAGCAGCTTGCGCACGGCGGTTACGGATTGGGTGGGGTCGCTGGCATCATCCAGGCCGATGTATTGCACCGTCAAGTCGCCAATTTGCTTGGGCAGCAGGGGCACGCTGTTTTTCTGGGGAATACCCACCATAGATACCGGGCCAGTGGCGGAATAGACCACGCCCACCTTGACTTGCGCCCAGACAGCGCTGGCGGATAGACCCAGAGCCGTGGCCAGGGCAGTAGCGGTAAAGAGTTGGCTTAAACGCATGGTTTTATGTCTCCGTAATGGTTATAGATAAAGTAAAAAATAAAACACGCTCGCTGCAATCAGCCAGCGCACCGCTAAAAACTTAAATCGTTATCGTGCCCACGCTGGCACCACCGCAGACGTAGAGGTTCTGCCCAGTGACAAAACCATTGGCCGCATCGGTAAAGAACAGCACGGCACGCGCTACATCGTCCGCCCGCCCCAGACGGCCTACGGGGATGGCGGCGGCCAGCTTGGCCTCGCGCTCGCTGCCAGCTTCCACCACGTCGTAGAACATATCGGTTTGGATGGGGCCGGGCGATACCACATTAACGGTAATGCCCTGCTGCGCCAGCTCTAGTGCCCAGGTGCGTGCCATGCCCAACATGCCCGCCTTGGTGGCGGCGTAGGCGGTGCGCGTAGCCAGCCCCAAAGCGCCACGCGAAGACAGCAGCACCACGCGGCCAAACTGGCGTTGCTGCATGGCAGGTAAGGCGGCTTGCATCATTTGCACGGCGCAGCCTAAGTGGAGTTCGGTCAGGGCATCCAGGTCGGTCAACTGCACATCGGGCAGCAGAGCGGGGCGAATGACCCCGGCGTTGTGTATCAGGGTGGTGACTTCGTGCTGCGCCATCATCTGCGCCAAGGCTTGGGCGGTGGCTTGGCGGTCGAGCAAGTCCACCTCCATGCTGTGCATCTTGGGGTGGTTGAGCGTGCTGGCACGCCGCGCCAGGGATATGACTTCATAGCCCTGAGCAAGCAACTGCTCACAAATGGCCTGGCCAATGCCCGCACTGCCGCCAGTGACGGCGGCGACTTTGTTGGGCTGCTGGTTCATGGGGTGTGTTTCCTTATGTGTTCTCTATCGCTATTGCTGATGTACTTGGGCTGGCTATGCAGATTCCACCAAGGCCAGCACGCGCAGGGGGCTGCCGCTGCCGTTTTCAATCTTCAGTGGCGCGGCTACCAGCAAAGCGCCAGTGGGCGGCAGCAAGTCCAGGTTGTTCAGGCATTGCAGGCCGTATTTGCCCGCGCCGTGCATTAGGGCATGGCAAGGGTAAGGCGGCAGCAGGTGGTAAGCCTGCCCGGCATCTGTGCCAATGGTTTCTGTGCCAAAGCCCAATACATTGCGCTGCTCTACCAAAAAGCGCACGGCTTCCACACTGGGGCCGGGGGTGTGCTGGCCGCTGGCATCGTAGTTTTGGAAGGCTTTGCCGTCGCGCTGCTCGCTCCAGCGTTTGCTCCAGTCGGTACGCATTAGCACCCAAGCTCCGGCGGGGATGCGGCCATGCTGGGCTTCAAACGCTTCAATATCTGCCACGGTGAGCAGGTAGTCAGCATCTTGCGCGGCCTGGGCGCTGCAATCAATCACGCAGGCGGGTGCAACAAAATCTTGCGCGGGCACGCTATCGACGGAGCCACAGGGGCGGTCGCGCCCCGTTACCCAGTGGTTGGGCGCGTCAAAGTGCGTGCCGGTATGTTCCCCGCATGAGAAGTTGTTCCAGTACCAGGCATGGCCGCGCTCGTCGTAGGCGGAGATTTGCTCGATGCGAAACGGCTGGCACTGCCCCACCTCGGGCGGCAGGGCGATGGCGGGAAAGTCTGGGCTAAGGGTATGGGTCAAGTCCACAATGCGCACCTGGCCGCTGGCCAGGGCCAGCCCCAGATTGCCCAGCAGGCCAAGGCTGCTGTTTGCTGCGCTGGTGGTGTTTACGGTATCTGTCATGGCTTTACATCCCTCCTGCGGCCAGTTCGCGCTCCAAGACCTTGGGGTCGTCGCGCCAGCGAGCCAGCCAGTCTTGGGCAATATCGCCCGGATACACATCTTCCACCCCGTCGCACAACGCTTGGACGATGGCCTTGGCCAGCGCCTGCGGGGCCACTTTGGGCGGGGGCAGGTTCTGGTTCCAATCGTCATCGAGCGGGCCAGGAAACAGGTTCACCACCCGCACACCAGCCATACGCATTTCCGCCCGCAGGCATTGCGACAGCGACAGCGCCGCTGCCTTTGATGCGCTAAACGTGCCCTGCGCCGGGAAGTTGCTGAGGGCAAAAATCGACAGCACATTCACCCAGGCGGTGGCGTGCGCCACCCCGTCGGCAGAGCGGCCTTGCAGCGCTGGGCCAAAGTTTTGCGCTAGGCGCAGCAAGCCCAGGTAGTTGACTTCCATTTCAGCGCGGGCAATGTCGGTGCCCCGGCGGCTGCTGATGCCGTGGCAGCGGTGAAACTCGGCGGTGTTCACCAAAATATCTACCTTGCCGCCAATACGTGCGGCCAGCTCGCGCACGCTGCGCTCGTCGGTTACGTCCAGCGGGACGAGGGTGACTTGCTCTAACTGCGCCAGACTGGCAAAGCCGGGCTGCTCTTTCCACGGCTCGGCATGGCCGACCCAGACATGGGCTGCACCCGCTTTGAGCATGGCCTTGACCACCGCTTGCCCAAGGGGGCTGGTTCCGTCCGTGACCAGAATTTTGCGGAATTTGGGGTCGCTGGCCATTTCGCGCAGCATGGGGTCGTCTTGCATATGGGCATGGGCTTTCTCGGGCTGGGCAAACAACACGGCCTGGCCAGTGCGGTCTAGCCGAGCAGTGACGCGCACACGTGGCAATGGCTCGCCAGCTTGGGGAGCGGGCACATCGTGATGCAAATGCACCATGGCCGAGGGGCCAGCATCCAACTGCACCATGCCCAAGCGCCAGGGCAGGCGCTCGCGAAAGTACAGGTCGTTGCTATGCGTCAGGGTGGTGGTGGCCAGCAACTGGCCTTTGCCAGACTGACGCTGCCAGCGCAAATCCGCGCTGCTGCATTGCACACAAGCCTCACGCGGCGGGTATTGCACGGCGCTGCAATGGCTGCATACCTGCAAGGCAAACTCGCCCCTGGCGGCGGCTGCCGTCATGCCCAGCGCCACGCGGCCACGCACTGCGGGCGGCGGGTTGAACTGGGGGGTGCGCAGCACGGGGTTTTTGGGCGATGGGGGCATCAT
>JAHAYB010000463.1 GCA_018384835.1 Comamonas sp. | reverse complement strand
GACGGGAAGTTGGTCAAGCAGAAGTACATCGCGAACAACATCACTGGGGACGCATACGGAACTGAGGGCAAGGAGCGATTTGAATCGCTTAAGGCTGCACTGTCCGAAAAATATGGCGCTCCATCAGCGAACTATCAGAGCGTTGGAGGAAAGCTGTACCGAGAGGCAGACGAGTTCTACCAATGCCTCGCCTACGACGGCTGCGGTGTGTGGTCGACATTCTTCGACTCGCCCGATAAGAGCCTAATGCTCGAGCTAATCGGGCTACGTCGGGGCATCGGCTACATCACCTTGACCGCAGAGGCGACTCCACAGTGGTCAGCCGCCCTTGAACGACGAAAGGGCATTCGAGGAAAGTCTGATAAGGCGGCGCTCTGACGCCTAACCCCTCGCTCAAGCTGACCCTCTACGGCAGGCGCTGTTATCCAGCGAGGTTGCCGTGTGTTTTTATTGTTTTAATCAGTTCTCGCCGGACGAAATCATCGATTGGTGTGATGGAGAAAACAACCCGCAAACTGCCATTTGTCCACATTGCTCTGTCGATTCAGTCGTTGGCTTCAATGGCCCAGTTGATGTTGAGTGGGTCAAAGCACGGCACAAGCAATCATTCGAGTAATTTCATGCCAGTTCTAACCATTCGCTCAAGCCGACCCGCATACTGCGGGCGGCTTATCTAGTCCGTTAGCAATATATGAAAAAATTATTCTCCCTTATCTTGGCACTGAGTGCAGCCAGTGCCTCAGCGCAAGACCTTTTGCCAGAAATTGCAGCCTGTTCAAAAGACAAGAGTTCGGTTTCAAGACTGGCGTGCTTTGACTCTCTAGCCGCCAAACATGCAGCCCCGACCACAACCAACGTTACCTTATCTAATTCAAAATGGAGACTATCCACCGATTCTTCGAAAATAGACGATTCAAAAACTGTAATTCTTAGCTTGGATGCAGATTCATCAATTAAAGGCTGGCCAAACAAAACTGAAACACCAACCCTGGTCATAAGATGCAAGGAGCAAAAAACAGAGGCATACATAGTCACAGGAATGTCTCCAATGGTGGAGTATGGAACCGATGGTGCAACCATCAGATTTCGAATTGATAAAAAACCAGCATTTAAGCTTCGCGCTGGAAAATCCACAGATGGAGAAGCCTTATTTATTCCATCGGCCATTAATCAATTGAAAAAAATGATGGGCGGTTCAATCTTGCTTTTTGAGTTTACGCCTTTTAATTCATCACCTCAAATGACCACATTCGATATTAATGGCATTAATGATGCCATTAAGCCAATTCGAGAAACCTGTAAGTGGTAGTTTTACAACTCAGGGCTAACCATTCGTCGCAGCCGACCGCCTACGGCGGCGACTGAACTCATGCGTTAAACCTCAGGTAGGAGAAGGTAAGTGGCATATCAATTGCAGGTCTCTGCGAAAATCTTGAGTTGGCCTCGCCAATGCGCGTGCTGCGGGGGGGAGGCAAATGCGGAGCTTCGCGCGGCGGCGTCCCGAACGACAGGCAAACGGGTCCAGCACACAACTACCTCGTGGTGGCATGTTCCTTACTGCAATTCCTGCCTGCACCACAAGGCACAGTACGACGAGGCGTCGAAATGGGCTGGGCGAGCTATCGCTGGTGGGCTCGGGGCTTGGGTTTTGATTGCCTGGCTTACGGGCAGCGGCTGGTTTGGCTTTGCTGTCTGTATCGGTCTCGCATGCTTAGGCTTTTGGCATCAGAGCAAGGAACAAGAAGAAGCGCAGAAACTGATGTGCGAAAACTGCTCGGCACCTTCGGACGCAGTGCGCTATGTGGGTTGGCACGGCACATTTCACACTTTTGTCTTCGAAAACAAGACATATCTCGAAAACTTTATGGCCTCCAACTCTCGCAAGACGATGTCAGATGTACGCCAACTATGACGCGCCGGTCTAACACTTCGTTTGTGTGGGACGGCTTTGCCGCCCCACAACTCGAACGTTAGTCTGCTTTTTATTTCTGCTCATTTCAGCCCATGCATATTCAAGCGCCATTTACCTTCTCAAGCGTTCATTCGCTGGGTGTTTGGCGTTTGCTCGGGCTTCGCCTGCG
>JAHAYB010000444.1 GCA_018384835.1 Comamonas sp. | reverse complement strand
GCATTGCTCAGTAAATTGAGCAGTATTTGTTGCAGGCGCAGCGCGTCGCCCTTGAAAAAATCGGGCACATCAGCAGGGTAGTGCAGCGTGAGGGTCAAGCCTTTTTTAGTAGCCGCCAGGCGCTGGGTATCAACCACCAGTTGGCAAATTTGGCGCAGCGAAAAATCGGTAATCTCTAGGGCGACGGCTCCTTTTTCCAGTTTGGCCATGTCTAGCACTTCGTTGAGCAGGCGCAGCAGCGAATGCCCGGCTTGGCGCACTGTAGTGAGCTGGCGGCGCTGGGAGCTGTCTAGGGGCGAATCGAGTAGCGCCTCGCTAAAGCCGATGATGGCATTCATCGGGGTGCGGATTTCGTGGCTCATGTTCGCCAGGAAGCTGGCGCGTGCTTGGCTGGCGTTTTCGGCGGCCTCTTTGGCTTGCAAAATGGCGGCTTGGTATTCTTTGCGGGCAGTAATATCGCGCAAAGTAATCACGTAGTTGGATTTACCCTCTTCTTGCGAGAGTGGAGTAAAGCTGGCTGCAATAGGTATTTTTTTGCCCTGACGATTGCTCAGGTACAGGTTTTCATTTTCATCCCAAGCAAATACTTGGCAGGAGCTTATCTTCTGAATAAGCTGGCATTCTTTGATATGGCCGGTTGCTGCATTGTCCAAAAACAGCGGCATGACTATATCCAGCGCTTGGTCTTTGGCCTCATACATTTGCCAGCCTAGTAGATTTTCTGCATAGGGGTTCATGAATACGCAGCGGCCATTGGTATCTACTACCAGCACCCCCTCATTAAGGCTGTACATGACATTTTCTAAGAACAAGCGCTCTTGGGCTAATTGCAGTTCTAGGTTTTTTTGGGCGGTAATTTCTGTGCGCACAGAGATATACTTTTCAGGCAAGCCATCTTTGCCCATAAAAGGCATAATCGTTGCAGCCACCCAATACATTTTACCTGCTGGGGTGCGATTGCAAATTTCTCCATGCCAGGTTTCACCTTGGCTAATCGTTTCCCACATTTGCGTAAAAAATGAACGTGGATGCACCCCAGAGGCCACAATACGGTGGTTTTGCCCTACCAGCTCTTCACGCGCCATACCGTTGATTTCACAGAATAAATCATTGGCATAAATAATATTGCCATAAATATCAGCCGTACTAACAATGGCATGAGAATCCATTGCTGATTCACGATTTTCCAGGGCTATCATTTGGCGGAAAAACTGGTTGTAATGGGTAGCTGTGTTTTCGTCCAAATACTCACTATTTCCCAGCTCATCCAGCTCGATATCCCCAATTTCCAGAACTTCACCCAATGCTTCTTGCAAGGTTTGTAGTTCTTGCTCAAGAACACTCTCTTTTTGTAGTAACTGCATAAATTTTGGCAAATTTTGCAATAGCTGCTGGGATTGATTGCTGAGTTTTTCACTATGCGCCTGTATCTCTTGTACGCAAGCATTTAATTCATCCATATTCTTGCAATCTGTAGATTGCAGCCATTGCTGCCATAGAGTGCGAGAATTTTCTTGTTGATTCTTTTTGTTTTTAGCCAAAGTAGCGAGATTATGTCTTAGCTGATTCATAAAGTGCCCATATAAAATTAATCTTGCAGAAGCAAATTATTTGAATGGTATTGTTTGCGCAGCGCCACGGCATCGGTTTCAGCGTGGGTGCGGTCTTGGGCTGAGAGACGAAACACCCGGATGTTATTGCGGGCATCCAGCGTTTGCTCCTGCATTTGTGCAGCGGTACGCGCTAGGTAAATTACCAAGTCAGCGTTTTGCTGGGCAATGCTGTCAATCGCTTGCACCGCCTGCGTGACCTGCATCACGCCTGCCGTTTGCTCATGGGCGGCTTGGTTGATATGCGCCAACACCTGGCTAACTTCTTGTACTGAGGCAACTACCTCATCCATGCGCTCATTGGCCTGATTGGCGCGTTCGCTACCAGCGCTTACCCGGTCTTGGGATTCGGTAATCAATGCCGTAATTTCCTTGGCCAAGCTGCTAGTGTGTTGAGCCAGGGCGCGAACCTCAGAGGCAACAACGGCAAAACCCCGGCCTTGTTCGCCAGCGCGAGCGGCCTCCACAGCGGCGTTGAGCGCCAAGATATTGGTCTGAAAAGCCACCCCTTCAATATTCTTTGTAATGTCGCCAATACGTCTGGCCGACTCGGCAATGGTTTGCATGGTGCTGTTCATGCTGCGCACGGCCTCTTGGCTGCGCCCGGTGGTTTGCACGGCTTGCTGGGCAATACGCACACCGTTATCAGCCAGGGTGGAGGTTTGCTGCACGGTGCTGTGGATTTGCTCCATAGCGCTGGCCGAGCTTTCTAGGCTGGCGGTTTGCGCCTCGGTGCGCTGGGCCAGGTCGCGGCTGCTGTTGGCGATGGTGGAGGCGGTATCGCCCAAGCTCCTGAGGTCGTGGCGCACATCGGCCATCACTGTGCGAATGGACAGGCTTAACTGCGCAATTGGCAACAATAGATTACGCCCCAAGCCACGCGATGGCACAGAAATAAACTGCGACAAATCCCCACTAGCGAGCAGCCGCGCCGAGTTCATCACCGAGCGCACCAGGCGCTTATCCAGCCGCGCTTGCCACACCGCAACCAGTATCACCCCGATAAACCCTAGCCCCCAGGCCAGCCACAGCGGCCAGCCCCAGGCAAGCAGCGCCAAGGGCAGGCTCAACGCCAAGGTGTTCAGGGCGATACTCCGGTTGCGCGGGCTAATGCGCAGCCACTCCTGCAAGCGCCCTAGCAGGTCGCGGCGCTTGGGGTTGCCCTGTGACAGATAGTGGACGCGCTTGCCCGCCTGTGCTTCGGCCTGCATGGTGGCGTAGAGGCTTTGGGCAGCATCAACTTCTGCCTGACTGGGGCGGGTGCGCACTGAGAGGTAGCCCACAATGCGCTGCCCATCACGCATGGGCGTTGCGTTGGCTCTGACCCAGTAGTGGTCACCGCTTTTGCATCTGTTTTTGATGATGCCGACCCAAGGTTTGCCTTTTTGGATGGTGTCCCAAAAATCCCAAAACGCCTCCGGTGGCATATCTGGATGGCGCAATACGTTATGTGGCTGCCCCAGCAGTTCGGCGCGGGTGTAGCCACTGACCTCTACAAAATCATCATTGCAGTAGGTAATGCGCCCCTTGGTATCGGTAATGGAAATGAGGGTTTGATGAGCCGGAAATTCATAGTTATGCTGAGTAACCGGTAAATTGATACGCATAAACCCTCATTGATGTTACAAGCCCCGGCAATAAAACGGCAATAAAACGGCAGCAAACCGGCAGCAAACCGGCAGCAAACCGGCAGCAAACCGACGAATATAACTTTTAAAGCCCCTATAGAAAAGGGCTTTGACAATGTTTTACGCTTGGCCGCTTAGGGCTCTATGGGGCTTAGGTAGGAGCGCAGAGCTGGCTCAAGCCACCCACTTTTCTTGCACAAAGGCTTGCAATTGCTGCAATAAATCGGTTTGTGCCAGCAGGCGCTGGCGGGCGGCTTGCACGCATTCGCGCCACTGCACGAGGTCGGCGCTGCTCAGGCGCGGCAGCTCGCTGGCGGCGCTTAGGCCATTCCAAGCGTAGTGAAACTGGCGCAGGCGCGGGGGGGCTTGCAGCCAGTCTAAAAATGCCTCTAGCTTGGCATGGTGGGCATCGTCCTCTTGGGGGTAGATGTGCCAGACCAGCGCCTGGCCTGCCCACAGGGCGCGTACCAGCGAATCTTCGCCGCGCACCAGGTTGAGGTCGCAACTGCACAACATCTCGTCAAACGCGCTTTGGCTGCAATGCTCGGCATAGTGCAACTGCGGCAACTGCGATAGCTGTGCTTGGCGCACCGCTTGGCTGGCACGCCCGGCGCTGACCCAAATGTGTGCCTGCGGCCAGTGCTCGGCCAGGTCTGCCAGCCAGGGCTTTAAGGCAGGCGGTTCGTAGCAAAACAGGGAGAAGATGGGCGCTTGCTCGCCCCAACCGTGACGTTTGCGCCAGGCGCTGCGCAGTTGGCTCACTGCACTCACTTCGCCAACTTTGCTGGTTTCGCTTTCGATACGGCTGGTTAGATAAGGCTCGCGCAGCAGGCCGCCAGTGTTGGCGCGAAAGCCGGGGTAGAAGAACCAGCGCGTCAAGCCCTGCCCCGCCCCGTGCAGCAGCGGCGAGGGCAGGCCGTGGCTGCGCCCTACATAGTCTTCGGCGCTGAGGTATTCCAAATTCACCAGCACCGGTAGCGGCATTGGTGGCGTTTGCGGCTGGGTCGCCATCGCCGCCATGGCGGCCAGGAAATGCGCCGGGGCATTGCAGCCAAAGCCTTCAATCACCGCTTGCGGGGGGTGCTGCGCATCCCAGGGGCTGTCGTAAGGCAGCACTTGCACGCCCGCTGCGCCGTGGGGAGCCATCCAGGCCAGGGCGCTGGCATCATCAACCCGCAGGCGCACGGGGCGGCCTTGGGCAGCCAGCGCCGCCGCCAAGCGCCAGCAAACGCCAATGTCGCCATAGTTATCAATAACCTGACAAAATATATCCCTTGGCGATAAGGGGCTGGTAGGGCTGGTAGGGCTGGCAAGGCTAACCATCATGCGGCGCGGCGGGTGGCTGCCATGCCTTGGTGGCGCAGCAGCGCGTCTAACTGCGGCTCGCGCCCACGGAAGGCGATAAAGTTTTCTAAAGTGCTGCGGCTGCCTCCGCGCTCCAAAATCTCTTGCAGATAGCGCTGGCCGGTGCTGATGCTGTGGCTTCCGTCGGGGTTTTGCGTCTCCTCAAACGCGGCGTAGGCATCGGCAGAGAGCACTTCCGCCCATTTATAGCTGTAGTAACCCGCTGCGTAACCACCCGCAAAAATGTGGCTAAAGGTGTTGGGGCTGCGGTTGTAGGCGGGGCTGGGCAGTACGGCCACCTCCTCGCGCACCTGTGCCAACAAGCTGAGGTAATCGCTGGGCACTGCGCCCGATGGCTGCGTTTTTGCCTGTGTTTGGGTGTGCAGCAGCATATCGAACAGGGCAAATTCCACTTGGCGCAGGGTCTGCATTCCGGCTTGGAAGTTTTTCGCCGCCACCAACTTGTCAAACAGGGCGCGGGGCAGAGGCTCGCCGGTATCGACATGGGCGCTCATGCCGCGCAGCACGTCCCATTCCCAGCAGAAGTTTTCCATGAATTGACTGGGCAGCTCCACCGCATCCCACTCCACGCCGTTGATGCCGGACACGTCTTTTTCCTGCACTTGGGTCAGCATGTGGTGCAGCGCGTGCCCCGATTCGTGGAATAGGGTGATGACATCATCGTGGGTGAGTAGGGCGGGTTTGCCGTCCACACCATCGGCAAAGTTGCACACCATATGCGCCACCGGCGTTTGTAGCTGGCCGCTATCGGGGCGCAACCAGCGGCTGCGTACGTCGTCCATCCACGCGCCGCCGCGTTTGCCGGTACGCGCAGGCTGGTCAAGGTAGAACTGCGCCGGCGTCTGACCATTGCGCTGCACGGCGTAGAACTGCACGGCGGGATGCCACACCGGAGCTTTATCGGGCACGATTTGCACGCTAAAGAGCTTTTCAATAATGGCGAACAAGCCTTGCAGCACCTTGGGCGCGGTGAAGTATTGCTTGACTTCCTGCTCGTTGAAGGCGTAGCGCTCTTCCTTGAGTTTTTCGCTGATATACGTCCAATCCCAAGGCTGAGGGTTGTCGATATGCAGGCGGGTGCGGGCAAATTCGCGCAGGTCTTGCACGTCTTGCTCGGCGAAGGGACGGGCGCGGGTGGCCAAGTCGCGCAGGAAGGCAATCACTTCTTCGGGCGATTTGGCCATTTTGGGCACAAGGGAGACTTGCGCGAAGTTGTCGTAGCCCAGCAGTTGCGCTTCTTCTTGGCGCAGCGCCAAAATTTCTTCAATCACAGCGCGGTTGTCGAACGGCTGGCCTGATTCGTCGGCTTGGTCAGAAGCGCGGGTGACATAGGCACGGTAGATTTTTTCGCGCAGGGCGCTGCTATCGGCAAACTGCATCACCGGCAGATAGCAGGGGATTTTCAGGGTGAGCTTATAGAAACCCTCTTTATCGTCTTTTTGCGCGGCAGCTTGGGCTGCTTGCAGCACATCAGACGGAATGCCGGACACCTCCGCGCTACTGGCGTAGTACGCCCATTTGTCGGTGGCATCGAGCGTGTTTTCACTGAACTTTTGCCCCAGCGCGGCGCTGCGCTCTTGAATGGCGGCAAAACGCGCTTTGTCCGCGCCTTGCAGTTCTGCGCCCGAGAGCACAAAGCCGCGCAAGGCATTGGCATGGGCTTGGCGCTGCTCTGCCGTCAAGCTGGCGGGGTCAATCGCTTTGTATTTGGCGTACAGGCGTTCGTCCGCGCCCAGACGTGTCCAAAACTCGGTGATTTTGGGCAGGCAGGCGTTAAAGGCGGCGCGTAAAGCGGGGCTATCGGCCACGCTGCTCAGGTGGCTGACCGCACCCCAGGCGCGTCCCAAGGCTTCGGTGGCGGTGTCCAGCGTTTTAGCTAGGGCGTTCCAGTCGGCGGGGAAGTCGGGGGCGGTGACGGTTTCTAGCGCGGCGCTGGCGCGGGCGATGAGCTGCTCTAGCGCTGGCTCAATATGCTCGGGCGCGATGCGGTCAAAGGCGGGCAAGCTGGCGCTGTCTGCATCGGTGTTGGTGGGCAAGAGGGGGTTGGCAGTGGTGTCAGTCGTGGTTTGAGTCATAGCGGCTTATGTTGTGCCCGGTGGCGGGGTTTCAAGGCGCAAACCGCCGCAAGCGCAGCGCATTGCTGACCACAAACACGCTGGACATAGCCATTGCGCCCGCCGCAAACATCGGCGAGAGCAGCGTTCCATTCACCGGATAGAGCAGGCCAGCAGCGACCGGAATCAAGGCCACGTTGTAGGCGAACGCCCAAAACAGGTTCTGGCGGATATTGCCCATGGTGGCTTTAGAGAGGGCAATGGCTTTTTGCACCCCGCCCATATCGCCAGACATCAACACCACATCGGCGGCTTCCATGGCAATGTCTGTGCCCGTGCCAATGGCGATGCCGACATCGGCTTGGGCTAATGCGGGTGCGTCGTTAATGCCGTCGCCCACATAGGCCAGCGTACCAAAGCGCTTTTGCAGGCTTTGCACGGCTTCTACCTTGCCGCCGGGTAGGACTTCGGCCACCACCTCGTCAATGCCTAGTTGCTGGGCAATGGCTTGGGCAGTGTGGTGGTTGTCGCCGGTAATCATGGCCACCTTTAAGCCCAGTTGGTGCAGGGCGGCAATGGCGGCGGGGGTGCTTTCTTTAATCGGGTCGGCCACGGCCAGCATGGCGGCAAGCTGTCCATTGACGGCGGCGTATAGCGGGGTTTTGCCTGCCTCGGCCAGGCTTTGTGCTTGCTGGGCAAACAAGCCTACGTCCAGCCCCAATTGATTCATAAAGCGGTCTGCGCCAATCTCCAGCTTGTGCCCGTTCACCGTGGCGCGAACGCCCATGCCGGTAATGGCGGCAAAGCCTTCTACGGCGGGTAGGTGTAAGCCTTCGTCCTTGGCGGCTTGCACGATGGCTTGGGCAATGGGATGTTCGGATTGCGCCTCGACCGCCGCCACCAAGGGCAGCACTTGGGCGCGTTCGTGATTGGGAGCAAGCACAAAATCCGTCAGCGTGGGGCGACCCAAGGTAAGCGTTCCGGTTTTATCGACCGCAACCACTTGGGTGTTTTGCAGATGCTGCAAAGCCTCGCCTTTTCGTAGCAATACGCCTAGTTGCGCTGCTCGCCCTGTGCCCACCATGATGGAAGTCGGCGTAGCCAGCCCCATTGCGCAAGGGCAGGCAATGATGAGCACCGCCACGGCATTGACCACCGCAAAACCCAGCGCAGGCTGCGGCCCCACCAACCACCACACGACAAAAGTAAGCAGGGCAGCGGCCATGACAGCCGGCACAAACCACAGTGTGACTTTATCGACCACGGCTTGAATAGGCAGTTTTGCGCCCTGCGCCTGCTCGACCATGCGGATGATTTGCGCCAGCAAAGTTGCGCTGCCTACCTTGGTAGCTTCCATGACCAAAGCGCCGTTTTGGTTGACCGTGCCGCCAATTACTTCCGCGCCCGCTTGCTTGGCAACGGGTACGGGTTCGCCGCTCATCATGGATTCATCGACAAAGCTCTCGCCCTCTAGCACTTGGCCATCAACGGGGATGCGCTCGCCGGGGCGCACTTGCAGCACGTCGCCTTGGCGCACTTGTGAAATATCGCGCTCTTGCCATTGACCATCGGGTTGGCGCACGCGAGCGCTGGGCGCTTGTAACTGCATCAACTGCTGAATGGCTTGCGAAGTCTGACCTTTAGCGCGAGCTTCCAAAAAGCGCCCCAGCAAAATCAGAGCAATGATTACCGCTGCCGCTTCAAAATACACATTCACCGTACCCGCAGGCAGCAGCGCGGGAGCAAAAGTCGCTACCACCGAATAAGCAAAGGCCGACGCTGTGCCCAGCGCCACCAGAGAGTTCATATCAGGCGCACCGCGCAGCAGCGTGGGAACGCCCAGCCGGTAAAACTCCCGCCCCGGAAAAAGCAGCACCAAGCTGGTCAGCACAAACTGAAAATACCAACTGTTTTGCGTGCCCCAGTGGGCCGCTATCCAGCGGTGCATGGGCGGCCAGAGATGCCCGCCCATTTCCAAAATAAACACTGGCACTGCCAAGGCCAGCGCCCAAAACAGGCGGCGTTTGAGCTGTGCTTGCTCTTCAGCCTTGCGCTCGCTTTGGCTGCTGCTGCCTTGCTCATCGACCAATTGCGCGGGGTAGCCCGCTTTGGTGACGGCGGCCAGCAAATCTTCCACGGGGGTGTTGGCAATGATTTCCACACTGGCGCGTTCGGTGGCCAGATTGACCTGGGCGTTGAGCACACCGGGCTGTTTTTTCAGCACCCGCTCCACCCTGCTGACGCAAGAGGCGCAAGTCATCTCCTGCACTTGCAGCTCCAGGCGCTGGCGGGTGACGGGGTAGCCCGCCTTGTCCAAAGTGGCCAGGGCGTTGGTTGTGGCTTCGGGGGTGGGACGGTTGTGCCATTGCACGCGGGCGGTTTCGGTGGCAAGGTTGACTTGCACGTCTGCCACCTCGGGCAGCTTTTTTAGTAGCCGCTCTACCCGCCCGACGCAAGAGGCGCAGGTCATGCCCTCAACAGGCAGGTTCAGTTCAACGGTGTTGTTAGACATAGGCGGTGGGCTTTCTTGGTTTTTTTGCTGGGCAGTATTTTTAACAATGCCCGCGAAGATAGCCCCTGCCACGGTGTGAAGGTCAAATCTTAGGAATTCACCGCCTTATGCAGCCACTGCGCAAAGGCATTGCACTCCCAGCGCTCCATGGTTCCGGTGCGCCAGCACAGGTAGTGGGCGTTGGGGCTGGGTACATCCAAATCAAACAGACGCACTAGGGTACTGCTGTCCAGCCAGGGCGCACCCAGCTTCAGGCGCACGGGCGCAACGCCCAGACCGGCAGAGGCCGCATCGCACAGCAAGCCGACATCGTTGAACTGCGAACCTTCTTGCGGCTCTGGCCAATCCAGCCCAGCGGCTTTGAACCAGGGCTGCCAAGCCTCTAGCGGGCTGCGTAGCAGGGGCAAGCCTTCTAGCTGGGCTGGCTCTTCAATCGGGCCGTATTGGCGCAGAAAACCGGGTGAGGCCAGGGGGGTATAGACATCCCGCGCCAGCTCCATGTATTCCACATCGGCGTAATGGCCGGTGCCGTAGCGCACGATCAGGTCGGCATCCTCAGCCACCACATCCAGCAGGGGGATGGAGACCTGCAGGGCAATATCAATTTCCGGGTAGGCCGCGCCAAACTGCGCCAGGCGGGGGATGAGTAAGCACCGCGCAAATGTAGGGGTGACGGCAATTTTTAAGCGCCGCCGCCCGCCGCTGGTGGGCTGGTTGGGAAAGCGCTGCAACGCGCCCAAGCCCTCACGCACCTGTTGCAGGTAGTTGGTGCCCTCGGTGGTCAGGGAAAAATCCGAGCGGCCAAACAACTGCGTGCCCAGCACCTCCTCCAACTGGCGCACACGGTGGCTAACGGCGCTGGGGGTGACGCTCAGTTCCTCCGCCGTCAGCGTGACGCTGCGCAGCCTGGCCAGTGCCTCAAAGGTCAGCAGGCATTGAATGGGTGGAATGCGCCGCGCCGCACGGCTGTCAAAGGCCGGGCTTTGGCGCTGGCCTTGGGTGCGTGGGTGATTCATGCCCCTGTGCCTCCTTTTTATTCAGCGTTTAGCGTTTAGCGGAAAACCACGGTTTTGTGGCCGTTCAAAATCACGCGGCGTTCGCTGTGCCACTTCACGGCACGTGCTAGCACCAGGCTTTCGGTGTCCTGGCCACGGGCGGTCAGGTCTTGCACGGTGTCGGTGTGGTCCACGCGGGCAACGTCTTGTTCGATGATGGGGCCTTCATCCAGCTCGGCAGTCACGTAGTGGGCGGTTGCGCCAATCAGCTTTACGCCGCGCTCATGCGCTTGGTAGTAGGGCTTTGCGCCCTTAAAGCTGGGCAAAAAGCTGTGGTGGATGTTGATGGCGCGTCCCTGCAACTGCTGGCATAGCTCGTTAGAAAGCACCTGCATATAACGCGCCAGCACGACCAGCTCTGCGCCCTCTTGCTCAATGATTTCAAGCTGACGCGCCTCGGCCTGCGTCTTGGTGGCACCGGTCACGGCAATATGGTGGAAGGGGATGTTATAGCTGGCCGCCAGCTGGTAAAAATCGCGGTGGTTGCTGATGATGGCGCGGATATCAATCGGCAGCAGCCCGCTTTTGTAGCG
>JAHAYB010000436.1 GCA_018384835.1 Comamonas sp. | reverse complement strand
TGTTTGAACTGCGCTTCGGCTTCTCCCTGGTCGGCGGCCTTGCGATACCACGGCTCTGCCTGCGATGCGTCCTTGGGAACCCCTTCGCCTTTGGCATACATGAACCCAAGGTAGAGCTGCGCGCTAGCGTCTCCCTGTTCGGCTAATTTCGTAAAAATCTTCAATGCGACCGGATAATTTTTACGCTCGTAAGCTGACACAGCCGACTGGAACAAACTTGCTGAGCTGTTGGCCGTTTTCGCCTGCGGCGTAGGCGATGGGCTGCCAGCTGAGGCCCAGCCAGAACCAGCCAAACAACCTATAAAGATCATCAGTATTGTTATCGGTTTCATTTCTTGCTATCCAATTTGTCTTTGTAGTTAGTGTTTCATGGCGCGCACTCGTGCTGCCACACCGTGCAGATCAGGGTTTTGACCGCTTTGCCATCAATCACGCAATCTTCTTGACTGCTAACGCCTGAATTAAGCGGCGGCGAAGCCGTCCGCCTTGAATGAATTGTTAGGCACGTTTATGGCAGCAGTTGGATGCCGAACTGACGCACCAACAGAGCGAACACACCGAAGCACAATATTGTGATAGCCGCGCTGACTAGCATGGTTAGCCAGAACCCAATGCGTGGGAGTAGCAGCGGAAACGCCAGAAACATGGGCAAGGTTGGCACTACGTAATAGAAGGTGTACCACGCATGGTTAGAGATCTTTGCCATCGGCTGCTTCTCGACGTAGAGCCAGATGAGCGTGAGAAACGTGACTAGCGGCAGTGCCGCAAGAAAGCCTCCTAACTTGTCACTGCGTTTTGCTGCCTCGGACACCAAGACCACAACAGCGGCAGTGAGCATGTATTTGGTAAAAAGCCAAAGCACAGTAGCTTTCAAAAATTACCTAACGCTTGGTTGTAGGGCGCCGCAGGCGTCCCTACGAACCATTAGTTATGTTCATTGCTTTATTAGCGTCACGGCCTTTTCAGAAAAAGACAAAGGCCTCGCCTTTCCTGGATCATTATTTTCCATTTTGAGAGAATCCCCATTTACAGCGATTATTGTTGCGACTTTTCCGTGGTCGCCAAAGTCTATGTCAAGATCATAGGGGTTCGATGAGCCATTAACGCTATAAATTCCTTGCCCGATTTCATCTGAGACTTGGATGTTTAATTCCTTATTCTCTTTGAAAATCATCGTTATCTCTTGCCCCGTCTCCGTAGTGCCAATCCATCGCCCTTCCAATTCTTTTTCTATTCCGGATTGACAGCCTGATAGAAATATAAACACCAAGATAGCAAGTATTTTATTCAACGCGTTCTCCTTTTTAGAACATAACGTCCTGCTTCACCTGCCCCGCGTAGCGGGGTCAGGTGCAAGCCACAGTTAGGCGGCGGGTTGATTCAATATTGACCAACCTATCGGTTTCATGTAGATCACTTGCTTATCGTTTAGAAGCCTAATGGCCTCATGATTTCATCAAGCTCGCGCCATTTTTTCCCTTTGCTAAAATTTGCTGCAATTATTGGCTCATATCCTAATTTGAGTATTTGGTGCATACCTAATCGCTTAATTCTTTTTTTAAGTATTGCAAATTGTTTGTTCTCTTCTGCAATCATCCCAGCATAGATAACTACAAACCATTGCTCAACTAATGCTTGATGTTCTACTCTATAAGTTGAAACCAATTTATTTATCAAATGTAAAATATTCTGGTCAATAATTTTGCTTGTTTTATTATAAATCTCAACAAAATCGTTGTAAACTTTGTCCAATTCATAATGTTTTGAAATGCTTTTTAAGTCAGAAAAATATTCCGCATCAAATGGTGCTTTTTTTGATCCATTTTCTTCAACAACATAAACACACCAATCGTCAAATCTTCCATTATCGAAAATTACTTGCCTGTTGTTTACTAGCTGCTTGATTATTCTGCTCATAATTTATTTCTCCTTTTGAATCTCTACGAGTCCATTCCCCGCAGCTTGCTGCGGGGTCGTTCATTCATTTTAACCGCACACTTCGCTCTAGGAGACACCTAACTAGGATTAGACGACAGCACTAGCAAACACCATCGTCGTCTAAAAGAACTTCATGCTAGCAGAGTCCCAGACAAGCCCAAGCAACTAGCGCTTTAGGGCAGCCTAAAAATTCACAGATGGCCTGCTACCAAGAATCTTTAAAGCCCCCAGCTAGTCCATCGTCCGCTGCACAGGCAATAACGGCAAATGCCAGTGGGGCACTTCCCCCTCCCGCTATCACGCCCCCAGCCGAAACGCCGCCATCAGCACATACAGGTGTTCGCCTTCTTGCACTAGGTCTGAGGCAGCGCTGGCTAAGTCTTACACCAAGTCGGCATTGGTCTGGGTCAAGCCCTAGGCTTGCTGTACGCGCTCACCCACTGGGGTAATGAGCTGGTGAATTTGCCGTACCGTTTCGGAAAAGCGCTGTGGCAGAGTGCAATCTCCATCTTGAACTAGCCACTGGCAGCAGCCCGCCAGCGGGGTACATGATGGCAGAGCAATTTAGCGCGGTGTAATTGTTGGTATGAGGGGATAGCGGCACGGAAGTCCCATCCTTAAAAACCACCTCCTTACAGTTTTTTAAGGACGTGCTTGGAGTAGGCTTAGGAGGCTACAAAGCATCACCCCCATTCCAACAAGGAGACCTTGCCATGTCCCATGCCCTGCGTTTAGTCAGCCTAGCCACCGCCACTCTATTAGCCGCCTGCGCTACCGACCAGCCTAAGCCCCTACTCATTGCCGAACCCCCCGGCTGCCTGAGTGCACAGCAAATTACAGCGTGGGCAGACAGCTACCAAAGCCGCCAACCCGCCAGCAATCCACCTGCCGACTTCACTGCTGCGGATGCCGCCTGCACCCGCGCCAAACTCCAGCGCAGTGTTACCCAGCAAGCGGGCGCTTTGATTGGCTATAAGGCTGGGCTAACAAACCCTGCTGTACAAAAGCGCTTTAACACCGACCAGCCTGTGTGGGGCGCTCTGTACGAAAACATGCTGCTCAGCGATGGTGCCCATGTGCCTGCGCAGTTTGGCGCTCGTCCGCTATATGAGGCTGACCTGCTGGTGCGCGTGAAAAGCAGTGCCATCCACCAGGCTCGCACACCTGCCGAGGTGCTGGAACATATCGACCAGGTACTGCCCTTCATCGAGCTGCCCGACCTGATGGTGCAAGCACCGCCCAAGCTCAATGGCAATGGCGTTAGCGCCATCAACGTGGGCGCACGCCTTGGCGTGAAGGGCAAGCCCTTACCCATCCCCACCGATGCAGCCGCACGTACCCAACTGCTGGGGCAGTTGCAAGATATGCAAGTGCGTCTGGTGGATGGTAACGGCCAGGCGCTGGGCGGCGGCAAGGGCAGTGATGTGCTGGAGCACCCACTCAATGCCGTCATCTGGCTGGCACAAGCTGTGCAAGAGCAGGGCTTGAGCCTGCAAGCTGGGCAGGTGTTGAGCTTGGGTTCTTTCTCTGCACTGCTGCCGCCCAAACCGGGGCAATCCGTCAGTATTCACTACGATGGTGTGCCTGGGCTGGAGAGTGTGACTGTGCACTTTGATTAGGGCTTATCACGCCCCCAGCCGAAACGCCGCCATCAGCTCATGCAGGTGCTCGCCCTCTTGCGCTAGGTCTGAGGCGGCGCTGGCCAAGTCTTGCACCAAGTCGGCGTTGGCTTGGGTCAAGCCTTGCACTTGCAGCGTGGCGCTAGACAACTCGCCCAGGCCGTGCGCCTGCTCTTGCGAGGCGTGGGCAATGTCCTCAATCAAGCCCGAGACTTGCTGCACCGCTTGCACAATGCTGTGCATGGTTTGGTGGGCTTGCTGCACGCTGTGCGTTCCGGCCTGTACGCGCTCGCCCGATTGGGCAATGAGTTGGTGAATTTGCCGCGCCGCCTCGGAAGAGCGCTGCGCCAGGGCGCGTACCTCAGAGGCTACAACCGCAAAGCCTCGGCCTTGCTCACCAGCGCGGGCGGCTTCTACGGCGGCATTCAGCGCCAGGATGTTGGTTTGAAAGGCGATGCTGTCAATCACATCCACGATAAGGCCAATTTGCTCAGAGCTTTGGGCAATGCCGCTCATGCTCTCTTGCACCTGCTGCATCACGTTGACCCCTTCGTTAGCCAGTCTGGCGCTCTCACCCATCAAGCCGCTAGCTTGGTGGGTGCTGCCCGCGTTTTGCTGCACGGTGCTCACCAGTTGCTGCATCCCGGTGCTGGACTGCTCCAGCGCCGCAGCCTGCGACTGGGTGCGCCCTGATAAATCGTGGTTGCCCTGGGCAATGCTGCCGGTGCGCTGGTGGATGCCTTGCACCGCCGTGTTCACCCCGGTAAAGGCTTGGTGCAGGCGCTGCAAAAAGTGGTTGAGCTGTTGGCTCATGTCGCCAATTTCCGCCTTGTCGCGGGTGTGCATACGCATACTCAAATCCAGGGTTTGGGTGAGTTGCTCAATCTGGCGGCGCAACTGATGCAAGGGGCGCAGCAAGTTGGCCGATAGCGGGTAGAGCAGCACCAGCCCCAGCACCAGCAACACCCCACCAGCGAGCAAAGCGATAGAGCGGTTGCGGGCAATGCCGCTGGTGATTTCCTGCTCAGGCAGGTGGGCAACGATAAAGCGCTGCAAATCGGGCAGGTAAAGCGCGGCGATATAGCTAGGCTGGCCGTTGATAACGGCTTCTTGCACCACCAGTTGCTCGCGTGCTTGTCGCCAGTCGTCTTGCATCAGGCTGGCAAAGCCGGGCAGCTCGCGCAGATTGAGTTGGCCGCTTTGGCTGGCATCGGGGTGGACATCGACCATCCCATCGGCACGCACCAGCATGGCTTGGCCACTGCCCCCGACTTTGTAACGCGCAATCAATTGCGCCAACTGCCCGACCCCCATGCCACCACCGGCGACGATGGCGGGCGCTTCACCACGCACCGCACTGGGCGGGCGGTGGCTGCTGGCCGCCGTGCTGCGGTAGTTGACGAACATGAGCAGTTGCGGGCTTAAAGGGTTGCTATCCAAGTTCAGCTCAAACGTGCCGCCGCGCTCTAAAAAGCCGAAGTACCAGACGTTGGAGGGGTCTTCAGCAAGCATCTGGCGGGTTTGCAGGCGCTGGTTTTCGTAGTGGAAATAGCGCACCCCCTCGGGCAGCACGGCGGCCAGAAAGATGGCATTGGCTCCTAAAGAGCGCTGGCGCTGCTCTAGCACGGGGACAATGGCGGGTAGCTCTTCCTCGGGTGCGCCCCGGGCAGCCCAGGCTTGGATTTGGGTGTCGTTGGCCAGGGCTTCAGAGCCTGCAATGGCCAGGTTGAGCTGGGCTTGCACGCTGGCCGCTACTTCGCGCAACTGCGCGGGCAGCTCGTAGGCTTTCACGCGGTGCAACTGCTCGCGCTGGCTCAGGTGCGATTGCAGCAACACGACGGCGATGACCATTACCGTCAAAATCAACGAGCCTGCCAAAAAAATGCGTACCCGCAATGACCATGCCCGCCAGCCATGGCCCGCCGTGGTGATAGAGGAAGTAGAGGCTGAGGCCGCAGAAGGTGGAAGCGAGGCAGTACGAGGCATAAAAAGAGCGTGGCAGAAAGCCCGTTCTCAGAAAAGAAATCAAAAGCTGCCTATCACGCCCCGCCTGCGAGGGCATTGCAGCGCAAACTAGGGCAGCCAGCCACTGACCAAGCCACAGTGTGACTTAGCAAATAAAAATCGCCTAATACTATATGAAGAGATAGATTATTTATCTATCTGCTGGCAGGTGGCTCAGGTTTTGGTGCAGTGCAACATACGCCTGGATACTCTGTGCTAGCGCCGCATAAAGGGCAGGCGCTGCCACTGGCTTTGCAGCAAGCGCCAAGGGCTGTGGCCACTGAGTTGGCTGACGATGGCCAGCTTTACCGGTGGAAAATGCTCTGCCCCGCGCAGCACCGCTTGGCGTAGCAGGCGCGGCAGGGGGCGCTGGTCTGTGAATAGTTTGACGATGGCATTTGTGCCCTGGTAAATCGGCCAGGCATGGCGGTGGTGGGCGTTGGCGTAGCTTTGCAGGCTGGCGGCATTGCCCCAGTCGTAGCCTTGCTCAAAGGCGCTCACAATGGCTTGGCTCAATAGCTCCATGCCCGACAGCCCCAGGTTAAAGCCGTGGGCAGTTACGGGGTGCATACCAATGGCCGCATCTCCAAGCAAGGCAAAGCGCTGGCCGCTAAAGCGCTGGGCGTAGGTGGCAATCAAGGGGTAGCTGTGGCGCGGGCTGGTTAGCTGCATTTCGCCTAGGCGGTGTTGGAAGAGGGCTTGCACCTCTTGCGCAAAGCTATCTTCGTCCAAGCTGGCGAGGTGTTCAATGTCAGCGTTATCGCTGGTAATGACGACAGAGCACAGGTGCAAGCCTTCTTCCATCTCCGGCTGGGGCAGCAGGGGCAGGATGGCCAGGGTGCGCTGGTAGCCAAAGCATTCGTGGGCAATATGCTGGTGGGGCAGTTCATGCTGCATTCGGCAGACTAAAACGCTGCGCCCCGTATCGTGCATGTGTACACCTACGCCCAGCATACGGCGCACTTGGGAGAAGCGGCTATCGGCTGCCACCACCAGCGGGGTGTAAAGGCTGTGTGTGCTGCTGCCGTCGCTGCTACTACGACTGTTATCGGCAGCACTCTCGTCCTTACCCTCATCCCCCGGCGCGTGGTGCTGGGTGTAGAACACTTGGGCGCAATCGCTGTGCATTTGGATATGGCTGACGCTGGCACTGGTGATAATTTCCAGCCCTTCGATGCCAGCCGCCTCTTGCCAAGCGCTGCGGCGTATAGCGTGGTTGGGAACCATGCCGCCCAGCATGGTTAAATCTGTACCCAGGGGGTGAATGTGTAGCGGCCAGTGCTGGCCCACATAGCCGTCATGCACCACGGCCTGCTGCACAAAACTGCGCTCATGGGCGTGCAGGCGCTGCCAAATGCCCAAGCGCTCTAGGCTGTGCATACTGGGGTGGGTCAGGGCGATTTCCCGGCCATCGGGGCGCGGTTGTGCCAACTGGGCTTGCGACTGCTGCTCCAGCAGCGTTACTTGCAAACCGGCTTGCACCAGGGAGAGGGCTAAAGCCAGGCCGCTAGGGCCGGCTCCAACAATTACAACATCAGCATCGGTAGTCATAGTTTTTTGAATTTCTGCAATTGGGGAGAAAAATAGGGGCGGGCAAAACAATGGTGTTGGTGGCCGCTCTGTGGCTGCTCTTAGCCGCTCTGTAACTGCCAAGCGGCTTAGGCGCTAAAAAATGGGGCACCATCTGCGCCAATCCTGCATTGTCGGTGTTTCTGCGGGAAATTTGCTAGGCTGGCGCTTGCTCAAGACGGTTACACTCGCTGGTTCGCTTGTTAAGCGTTGGTTATGGCTGGGCGCAAACAAGGCCGCAAGGTGCACATCTTGCCGCTTGGCAGCTTGGTAGTTTTAGCAATGGATATGCCGCCATGGTTGTTGATTTGCAGAGGGCGGGTCGCTCTAGCGTAGATTTCAAAAGCACACAGTTGCCCCTGCTGGCGGTGATTGTGCGCGAGGTAGATTTCACCTCCTTGCGCACCGATTTAGTGCAGCGCTTACAAGATAGCCCTGATTTTTTTACCAACCAGCCGCTGCTCATTGACTTGCAGCACTTACCCGCAGATGCCCCCGCACTCGATTTTGCCGCCTTGGTGCAACTCTTGCGCCAGCACCATACCCAGCCAGTGGCCGTGCGCAGCACCAACCCATTACAGCAACAAGCTGCACAGGCGCAAGGCTTGCTGGTGACAGACGATGGCGGCTATTACCGCCCCCTAGTTCGCGAAGTTGAGGTGGAAGTGGTGCGCGAGGTTGAGGTGGAGGTCATTCACCAACTGCCGCCCGCTCGCACCTTGGTGATTGATAAGCCGCTGCGCTCTGGCCAACAAATTTATGCCAAAGGCTGCGATGTGGTGGTGCTAGCCATGGTCAGCTACGGCGCTGAGGTAATTGCCGATGGCAGCGTGCATGTTTACGCTCCCTTGCGTGGCCGGGCGGTAGCAGGGGTCAGCGGCAACACCCAAGCACGTATTTTTAGCACCTGTATGCAGCCACAACTACTCTCTATTGCCGGGGTGTATCGCACCTTTGATGACGACTTGCCCGAGCAACTGGCAGGCAAGCCCGCCCAGGCACGCCTAGATGGCCAAGTCGATAGTGAAAAACTCTTGTTAGAGCCTTTGCTGTAAGTTGCAGGTGTATATCGCTCGATAAACTGCATTGATTGTTTGTATCAGACCCCTACTTCGTATTTTTTGAAAGTTTTGCGCTATGGCCAAAATTATTGTTGTCACCTCAGGCAAAGGGGGCGTTGGCAAAACCACAACCAGCGCCAGTCTCGCTGCTGGCCTAGCGCTGCTGGGCCATAAAACAGCCGTGATTGATTTTGATGTGGGCTTGCGCAACCTCGACCTCATCATGGGCTGCGAGCGGCGCGTGGTGTATGACCTGATTAACGTCATCCAAGGCGAGGCCAACCTTAACCAAGCGCTGATTAAAGACAAGCAGTGCGAGAACCTCTTCATCCTTGCCGCCTCGCAAACCCGCGACAAAGAAGCGCTCACTGACGAGGGCGTGAAGCAGGTACTAGACGGCCTGTCTGACATGGGCTTTGCCTACATCATCTGCGACTCGCCAGCGGGCATTGAGCGCGGCGCACTGCTGGCCATGCGCTATGCCGATGAGGCCATCGTCACTACCAACCCCGAGGTCTCTTCGGTGCGCGATTCTGACCGTATTTTGGGAATGCTCAGCTCCAAAACTCTCAAAGCCGAGCAAGGCGGCAGTGTCAAAGAGCATCTGCTCATCAACCGCTACAACCCCAACCGTGTGCAAGAGGGGCAAATGCTCTCGATTGCCGATATTGAAGATATTTTGCGCATCCCCCTACTCGGGGTTGTTCCCGAATCAGAGGCGGTGCTGCAAGCCTCTAACCAAGGGATGCCGGTCATTTATGTCAAGGAAGCTGAAGCTGCCGAGGCGTACCACGATGTGGTACTGCGCTTACTCGGTGAGGAGCGCCCCATGCGCTTTACCCAGCCATCAGCCAAGCCAGGGCTGTTGCAGCGCATTTTTGGCGGAAGGTAACTAGCAATGGCATTGACCATGATTTCACGCTTATTTGGTGAAAAAAAATCTTCAGCTACCGTGGCCAAAGAGCGGCTGCAAATCATTCTGGCTCGTGAGCGTGTTAGTGTTGACGACAACCAGCCCGACTACCTGCCCCAGCTACAGCAGGAGCTGCTGGCGGTCGTCTCCAAATACGTCACGATTGACCCGCGTGACATCAAAATCAATCTAGAGCGCCAAGACAACTTGGAGGTGTTAGAGGTCAAGGTAGAGCTGCCTGACTCACCTATACGGTAACCCCTAACCGCTCGCCACAAACCTAACCGGTAGGCTTCCCATTTTTTCGTTGGCCGGCTTTGTGCTTGCCTTATGGAGCAATGTGCATGTTGAAATACCAAACCATTCCCGTGACGGCATTTGAGCAAAACTGCTCCTTGCTGTGGTGCGACCAAACCTTGGAGGCTGCCGTTATCGACCCCGGTGGCGACTTGCCCCGCATCGAGCAGGCAGTGGCTGCGCTGGGGCTAACGCTCAAGGCTATCTGGCTGACCCACGCCCATATCGACCATGCCGGCGGCACAGCAGAATTGAGCGAGCGCCACCAGCTCCCCATCATCGGCCCGCACGAGGGCGACCAGTTCTGGATTGATGGCCTGCCTGAGCAAAGCCTGCGCTTTGGCTTTGTGCCGGTTAACAGCTTTACCCCTACGCGCTGGCTGCACGATGGTGACAACCTCACCATCGGCCAAGAGACGGTGCAGGTGCGCCACTGCCCCGGTCATACGCCCGGCCACGTGGTGTTTCATGCGCCGCAAATCCAACGCTGCTTTGTAGGTGATGTGCTGTTTGCCGGCAGCATTGGCCGCACTGACTTCCCCCAAGGCAACCACCAGCAACTGATTGAGAGCATTACCCAACGGCTATGGCCTATGGGCGACGATACCGTCTTCATCCCCGGCCACGGGCCTGAAAGCACCTTCGGCGAAGAGCGCTATAGCAATCCGTTTGTGGGCGGGACTTAACTCAGCAAGTGCTCCAAAAGGCCAGCGCCCAGCAGCAAGGCGGTATCGCTTTATCTACCGCATTGCCGCATTGCCGCCTTATGACCTGGTCGGCCTGCGCAGTGCTGCTTCTTATTTCAGCAGGCGCTGCACATCGCGGTCATTGGGCAGGGCGTAGTCGTGGCTGCTGATGATGCGGCTATCTGCTGTGCGCACCAGCTTCATGCTCACAAAGGTGTATTGCGCCGCCGCTGAGTAAGTTCCCACCAACACCAGCGCCGCGTTGTGTTGGCTGGCAATTTCATGAATCTCACGCGAGAGCAGTAGCTCGCCGGTGCTTTGGCGGATATAGACATCGCCGCGCAGCTTCATTTCTTTGACATTGAGCCCCTGGCGCGAGAGTTGCGAGGCATACAGCTCGCCCAAGGTGCGCCCTAGGGGTTTGGCCTGTTTTAGCTCGTTGACATCGACCACCGTGGCGACCAAAACCGGCGCTTGCCCTAGGCTGGATATATCCACCCCTTGCAGCAAGGCCGACACCGCCTGCTGCGCATGAGCGACAAAAGGATTGCTCTGCGCCGCCTCGTAGGTGGGCATGTGCAAATGCGCCGCTGGCGCGGGGTTAGAGGCACAGCCCACCAACACCAGCGCAGCCGTACAGGCCGCCACCGAAGCGCCAAGCGCAGAGAAGGAAGGAGATTTAGATATAGCCATAGCGCAATCAATCCACCACATTCAGGGTTTTAGGGGGGTAAAGCGGGGCGGGTGGGGCAGCGAACAAAGGGGCATCCACATCTTCTAGGTAGTACACATCGGTTTTACGCGCTAGAAACTGGCCGTGCTCGGGGCGCAGCACAGAGGTGGTCAAAATCACCTCGGTATGGGTGGGGCCGCCGGAGTACTGGCTATTGGCTACGTCCGCAGCCCCTGCCAGCCCCAAACCGGCTAGCAGTTTGGCATCCAGATGCGCATGGTGCAGGCCGTAGGCGGCCATCAGGCCAGCGGTCAACACCGTAAATTGCCCAGGGATAAAGTGCGGGCGGGCGCTGTGGTGAACCACGACCTGGCTTTGGTAGGACAGGTGTAGGCGGCTGCCCTCGGGCTTATCGAGCACACTCACGCCGCTTTGCACCAGGCCGGTAATGAGGAACTGGCGCAGGCCGCGTTCAAAATCCGTATCCTGCTCAGGCAAGGTGACATAGACAGGCTCGGTACGCGCTACACCCACGCCTTCTAGCGTTTGAAGGGTTTGCACCACGATGTCACGCGCCATCAATTGCCAGTGCCCTGCCGAGCGGGCTTTGGCTTGGGTGGTGTACTCAAAATTGTGCGCCACCGGTATGGGGGCAGTGCTGCAAGCGCTCAGGGCGGCGCAAGCGGCCATGCTGGCCGCCAGCCAAGCGGCGCGGGAAAAAGAAAGTGGCTCAAACATGGGCGTAGGCATAGGCCGTAACTCCTGCATTAGGCGCTGGCTGAGGCGCTGGCGCGTTTTTCTAAAATTTCAAAAGCAGGCAGGGTTTTACCCTCCAGCACCTCCAGGAATGCACCGCCGCCGGTGGAGATGTAGCCCACCTCTTTTTCAATGCCGTATTTGGCAATGGCGGCCAGGGTGTCACCACCACCGGCAATGCTAAAGGCGCTGGATTGGGCAATCGCCTCGGCAATGGCTTTGGTGCCACCGGCGAACTGGTCAAACTCAAACACGCCCACGGGGCCGTTCCAGACGATGGTGCCTGCGGCTTTGAGCTGGGCGGCCAGCTTGGCGGCGGTTTCGGGGCCGATGTCCAAAATCAGGTCATCGTCGGCCACTTCGGTGGCTTTTTTCACGGTGGCGGCAGCGTCTGCGCCAAAGGTTTTGGCGGTTACGACATCGGTAGGAATGGGCACGTCTGCACCGCGTGCGGCCATGGCGGCGATAACGGCTTTGGCCTCGTCCAGCAAATCAGGCTCGGCCAGGGATTTGCCGATGTTCAAGCCCGCCGCCAGCATAAAGGTGTTGGCTATGCCGCCGCCCACAATCAGTTGGTCCACGTTTTTCGCCAGCGATTGCAAGATGGTCAGCTTGGTGGAAACTTTAGAGCCTGCCACGATGGCCGCCAACGGGCGGGCGGGGTTGGCCAGGGCTTTGCTGATGGCATCAATTTCGGCTGAGAGCAGGGGGCCAGCGCAGGCAATGGGGGCGTATTGTGCAATGCCGTAAGTCGTCCCCTCGGCGCGGTGGGCGGTGCCGAAAGCGTCATGCACAAAGATGTCGCACAGCGCGGCCAGCTTGCGGGCTAATTCTTCCGAGTTCTTTTTCTCGCCAACGTTGACGCGGCAGTTTTCCAGCAGCACCACCTGACCGGCGGCAACTTCTACGCCATCGACCCAGTTGGCAATCAACGGCACTTCGCGCCCTAGTAGTTCGGACAGGCGCTGAGCCACGGGAGCGAGCGAATCGGCAGGCTTGAACGCGCCCTCGGTGGGGCGGCCTAGGTGGCTAGTCACCATGACGGCAGCACCGGCTTGCAGCGCCATTTCAATGGCGGGCACAGAGGCGCGAACGCGGGTGTCTTCGGTGATTTGCCCGGCATCGTTCAGGGGCACGTTCAGGTCAGCACGGATGAATACACGCTGGCCCTGGGCTTTGCCCTGGGCGCAGAGGTCAGAAAAACGCAGGATGTTCATAGGGATGGGTGAAAAGTGAGGGGTTAAAAGCAAGAGGGTTAAAAAAATAAATCGGCTGCCTATTTAGCAGTCAAAAAGAGTCTCACGGGTGGTTTTCTGATGGCAAGTCCTCCAGCTGGGCATTGGTCAGTTTAGGAATACTCGTTGTCATCATCGTCATCAACTACAGTCATTGTTTGGAGGTTTAGCGTGACGGTACGCCGACCAGTAGTCTCAAACTCGATCGACATCACGCGCGTCGACCCTCGCAGCTCCATCGATTCAATCCGTCCGAAACCGAAATGCTGATGCTTGACTCTGACACCCGCAATGAAGGCAAGCGTGGGGTCGGCACGCTCATCAGCAACAGCATCGCGCCAGTTGCCGTCAAACATGAATGAAGTCACCTGCGTGGCAGGACTGCGAATGGGGTGAACGCGCAGGTGTTCAGGATCGGAAACAAACTCGACCACGTAGAGCCAGTAGCGATCGCCATAGTCCTGAGCGTTACTGAACTGGAGCCGCGACAACCCCACGCCCGTCTGGTTCCACTCGCCGTTGACCCCCTTGACCT
>JAHAYB010000434.1 GCA_018384835.1 Comamonas sp. | reverse complement strand
CCAGCGGCCACAGAAGCGACCAGGGCTTTGGATTCTTCCTCGCTGCTGCCCAGCTTGATCATCAGGCGGCGCAGAAACTCGGTTTCCAACTCAGCGTCAGCAGCGCGGGGCTGCCAGATGGTTTGGTCTTTCTGGGCGCTGCTGTACACCTCTTCCATACCTCGGTGGGTGATGAAGATTACCGTCTGGCCATCAGGGCGGCGCTCCAGGCGGGTGCGGAAGCGGTCACGCTCACCGGTGGAGTAGAGCGAATCAAACACCTTGCCCAGAGTGGAACGAATAACGTCCTGCGGCAACTTGGCGCGGTTTTCTGCCCAGTCGGTTTCGATGATGCCCAGCTCGGGCTTTTCCTGGTCGATGTTGAAGCCGTGGTCTAGCCAAAACTCACGGGTCGGCTCCCATAGTTGTTCGGCGGGGCGCTTGACCAGCAGCCAGCGCTTGTCACCATCACGCAGAATCTGCACATCACCCACTTCCAGCGGGGCGGCACGTTCCACCACGGGCACTTGCGCCTGACCGGCCTGCATGGCCAGGGCGGAAACCGAGGTTTCCTGCGGGGCGCTGTAGCGGCTGTCTTTGGTCAGTTGGGTCAGGTCGGGCGGTACTTCCAGCGTGCTGGCTTTTTTGGCGCTTTTGTATTCAATTTTTTCTTCTTGAATGACGGAGCAGGCAGAAACGGCCACCGCCAAGCCCAGCAAGCTGGCACGCAGTAGCACGGTGGACACAGGGGCAGCTTGCAAGGTAGTGGGCACAGCAGTGTCTTTCATGGTTGGTATCAGGTAACTTGAAAAAAGGCTTACAGCAGACCGGCGCTGCGCAGGGCGGTTTCCACCACGGGCTGGTTGGCGGGGGTCAGGTCAGTCATGGGCAAGCGGGCATGGCTTTGGCAATGCCCCATGCGTGCCACGGCCCATTTAACGGGGATGGGGTTGGCCTCGACAAACAGGTGGCGGTGTACGGGCATGAGCTGGCGCTGGATGCGCATAGCGGTATCGCGGTCACCAGCAATGGCGGCGGTGCAAAGCTGACTCATCAGGCGTGGCGCAACGTTGGCCGTGACCGAGATATTGCCGTGGCCGCCGCACAGCATCAGCGCTACAGCGGTGGGGTCGTCACCAGAGTACACGCCAAAGCCAGCGGGTACTTCCTGAATCAGCCACTGGGCGCGTTCGATATTGCCGGTGGCCTCTTTGATGCCGATGATGCTGTCAATCTGTGCCAGGCGCAGCACGGTGTCATGCTGCATATCGGCCACGGTGCGCCCAGGTACGTTGTAGAGCACCATGGGCAGGTCGCTTACGGCCTCAGCAATGGCTTTGAAGTGTTGGTAGATGCCTTCTTGCGTGGGGCGGTTGTAGTAGGGCACGACTTGCAACTGGCTGTCTGCGCCAACCTTTTTAGCGTATTGCGCCAGGGCAATTGCCTCGCGGGTGCTGTTGCCACCGCAACCGGCCATGACGGGCACACGGCCAGCGGCTTGCTCCACCGCTACGCGGATGATTTCGCAATGCTCTTCTACCGTCACGGTGGGGGACTCGCCCGTGGTGCCGACTACACCAATGCAGTGCGTGCCTTCTTCGATATGCCAGTCAATCAGTTTGCGCAGAGCGGGGTAGTCAACGCTACCGTCTGCTTGCATGGGGGTAATCAGGGCAACAATGCTGCCTTGGAGGGCGACGGTGGTGGTGCTCATAAATCAATCATCCTGAAAGCTCAAACAGACACCCGCTGCTCCAGAGGGTGCAAACCCGCCATTCTAGGGCTTGTTATCCCTTGGGCGCAGCCAGTCTGCGGGCAATTGCGCGGCGCTGGCGTGGGGCTTGCGTGCGGCAATGCGCTGCACCACTTTGGGCTGGCTGCGCCCCGGCACGGGCAGCAGGCCGTTTTCATAAGCAATCACCTGCCAGCCTGCTTGGGGAGCGCATTGTTGCAATAGCTCCCCCGGTTGCAACAAAAACTCGGGGCGGCTGGGGCGGCCATAGTCAGCCTGACCATGGGAAAAAGTTTCATACAGCAGCAAGCCGCCAGCTTGCACACTGGCCAAAATCTGCGCCCACAAAGGCCGCCAGAGGTAGTTGGTGACGATAACGGCATCAAACTGCCGCCCCGCCGCTGGCCAAGGGGCTTGGGGCTGCTCCAAGTCGGCCTCTAGCAATTCAGCCTGGGGGCAAGCAGCGGCCAAGCTGGCTAGGGCGGCGCTATCGCGGTCAATACCGGTGAGCTGATGCCCCAAAGCCGCCAAATGGCGTACATGCCGCCCGCTGCCGCAAGCAATATCCAGAATGCGGCTGGCCGGGGGCAATAAATGCTGCCAGCGCAGCAGCCAATCAGAGGGAGAGGGGGCGCAAGCAGACATAGGCGGCATCAGAAACAAGCCCAGGCTTGGTCAGCCATGGTCAGCATAAAGTCCGGGTTCAAATACATGCCAAACACCAGCAACAGCAGCAAGGCCGCGCCCAGCCAAGCCAGCGCCACCAGCCAGCGGCGGCGGGGGCTGATGGCGGGGGAGGTGTTTTCTGCGTCCATAGCGTCCATATTCACGTTTGTGTTCATACGGTTAAGGGTAGCGGTAAATGCTGCTTCAGTGTTAAGCCGCTGCGCTGGCCGGTGCTGCCGGGCGCTCTACCGCTGTTTCGCGCACGGGCAAATTCACCAGGGCGGCAAACACCCCCAGGGCAATAATCAAGTACCACACCACGTTGTAATTGCCGCTGATGTCATACAGATAGCCACCCAGCCAGATACCCGCAAAACTGCCAATCTGATGGCTGAAGAACACAATCCCGCCCAGCATCGACAGGTGTTGCACGCCAAAAATATGCGCCACGATGGCATTGGTCAGCGGCACGGTAGAGAGCCACAGCAAGCCAATAGCGGCAGAGAAGATATACACCGACCAAGGCGAAAGCGGCGCGAGTAAAAACGCCAGCGTAAACACCGAGCGCAGCCCATAAATGCCCGACAACAGATACTGCTTGGGCAGCTTTTGCCCCAGGTGCCCGGCCACATAAGTGCCAAACACATTAAACAGCCCCACCAACGCCAAAGAGTAGCTGGCCACCTGTGGGGCAATACCAAAATCCTTCAAATAACCAGGCATGTGTACGCCAATAAACATCACCTGAAAGCCACACACAAAGTAGCCCGCCGTCAGCAATAGAAAGCTGCGGTGCTTACCCGCCTCGCGCAGCGCCTGCACCACGGTTTGGGTGCGCACCATGGCCGCCTGCCCCTTGCCAAAGCCCGGTTCGCGCAGGCCAAAGGCCAGCACCGCAATCAGCAGCACCAGCACAGCCAGCACCAGCAGGGCGTTGCTCCAGCCCAGTTGGGCAATCAGACTGCCCTCGACCGGCACCATTAAAAACTGCCCAAAAGAGCCTGCCGCCGCCGTCGCCCCCATCGCCCAACTGCGCCGGTGCAGCGGTATCTGCCGCCCCAGTACGCCATAAATAATGGCGTAGGTGGTGCCTGACTGGGCAGCACCAATCAAAATGCCCGCGCTCACAATAAACCAGCCCGTGGTCGGTGCCAGCGCCATCCCCGCCAGCCCCAAGGCATAAATCAGCGTACCCGCCAGCAAAATTCTGAAAGCACCCCAACGGTCGGCCAACATACCCACAAAAATGCCGAATACCCCCCAGGCAATGTTTTGCACGGCAATCGCTAGGGAGAACGCCTCGCGGCTCCAGTCGCGCTCTTGGGTAATTGGCAGCAGCCACAACCCAAAACCGTGGCGAATGCCCATGGACAACGCCACCACCAAACTAGCGCACACCAGCACCTGCACCATGGGCAGCGGGGCGTGGGTGAGGTGGGTGGTGTCGTTAGCAGGGGCGGCTGAGGGGGCAGATGGGGCGCGGCGGGGATTGGTCATAAGCGGGCAAATGTACCCACAGCCGCCGGTGCCTGCTGGTAAAGCGGCCAATTACAATCCGCGCCCTATGGCTGATATTGCTTCTACTACTACCTCTACCACTTCTAGCGCTTATTCCGAGCGCTCTATTCGCGTCCTCAAAGGCTTGGAGCCGGTCAAGCAGCGCCCCGGCATGTACACCCGCACCGATAACCCGCTGCACATCGTGCAAGAGGCCATCGACAACGCTGCCGACGAAGCCCTGGCCGGTTTTGGCAAAAAAATCCGCGTCACCTTGCATGAAGACGGCGCGGTCAGCATCGAAGACGATGGGCGCGGCATTCCCTGCGGCATTCACCCGGTGGAAGGCGTACCCGTGGTGGAGCTGGTATTTACCAATCTGCACGCGGGCGGCAAGTTTGACAAAGGCAGCGGCGGCGCGTACAGCTTCTCCGGCGGCCTGCACGGCGTGGGCGTGAGCGTGACCAATGCCCTCTCCACCCGCCTGGAAGTGACGGTGTACCGCGATGGCGAGGCGGCCAGCATCACCTTTGCCGGGGGCGATGTGGTGCAGCCCTTGCAGCGCCGCCCCTTGCAAGCGGGCGAGCGCAAACAGGGAACCAGCGTGCGCGTCTGGCCGGATGCGCGTTATTTCGACAGCCCACAACTGCCGCTGGGCGAACTGACCCACCTGCTGCGCTCCAAAGCCGTGCTGATGCCAGGCGTAAGCGTATCCCTGCACCAAGAAAAAACCCGCGAAACGCAAACCTGGCAATACAAAGGCGGCCTGAAAGACTACCTGGAGCAATCCCTGTCCGCCGACCCGCTGATTCCACTTCTGGAAGGCGAGGGCTTTGCCGACGCGCAAGACGACAGCTTTGCCGAGGGCGAAGGCGCGGCCTGGTGCCTGGCCTTTACCGAGCATGGCGCGGCGCTGCGTGAAAGCTACGTCAACCTCATCCCCACCAGCGCGGGCGGCACGCATGAAAGCGGCTTGCGTGACGGCCTGTTTCAAGCGGTGAAAGGCTTTATCGAGCTGCATAGCCTGCTGCCCAAGGGGGTCAAGCTGATGCCGGACGATGTGTTCTCCCGCGCCAGCTTTGTGCTGTCGGCCAAGGTGCTTGACCCGCAATTTCAGGGGCAGGTAAAAGAAAAGCTCAATAGCCGCGATGCCGTGCGGTTGGTATCGCACTTCGTTAAACCGGCGCTGGAGCTATGGCTCAACGCCCACATCGAGCACGGTAAAAAACTGGCAGAACTGGCCATCAAAGCCGCCCAACAGCGCCAACGCGCCGGTCAAAAAGTCGAAAAACGCAAAGGCAGCGGTGTGGCTGTGCTGCCCGGCAAACTCACCGATTGCGAAAGCCGCGACATCGCCTTAAACGAAGTGTTTTTGGTGGAGGGCGACAGCGCTGGCGGCAGCGCCAAAATGGGGCGGGATAAGGAAACGCAAGCCATTCTGCCCTTGCGCGGAAAAGTGCTTAACACCTGGGAGGTAGAGCGCGACCTGCTATTTAGAAACAACGAGATACATGATATTTCCGTAGCTATAGGCGTTGACCCGCACGGCGAGCAGGACAGCCCTGATTTATCTGGCCTGCGCTACGGCAAAGTTTGCATCCTGAGCGATGCCGATGTGGACGGGGCGCATATCCAGGTGCTGCTGCTGACCTTGTTCTTCCGCCACTTCCCCAAGCTGATTGAGGCCGGGCATATCTACGTGGCACGTCCGCCGCTGTTTCGCGTGGACATTCCGGCACGTGGCAAAAAGCCCGCTGCCAAGCTCTATGCCCTGGACGAAGGCGAGCTGCAAGCTATTCTGGACAAAGCCGCCAAAGAAGGCGTAGCGCGGGACAAATGCCAAATCAGCCGCTTCAAAGGCTTGGGCGAAATGAACGCCGAGCAGCTTTGGGACACCACGCTCAACCCCGACACCCGCCGCCTGCAACAGGTACAACTGGGCGATTTGGACTTTCTGGCCACTGCCGATGTCATGACCCAGTTGATGGGTAAGGGCGAAGCCGCCGCCCGTCGCGCCCTGATGGAGCTGCATGGGGATGGAGTGCAGGTGGATGTTTGAGGCTGAATTCAGCATGGATAGCACGGCATTTTATTAAAGGGGAAAAAATGACTTTTTCTTTATCTACTCTATTCAAAGATGGCACTTACCGCCTTGATCAATTCAAGCCTGAGCATATCTCAGCATTAGAGGCCGGTATTACCCTAAAAACTAGCGGCAAGACAGTAACTCCCTACTTTAATTGTTTAGTGCGTGGTAAGCCTATCAAATTAACACCGGAAGAAGCTGTCCGTCAGCTTTATTTGCGGGTATTACACTCTGAACTAGGTTACGCGGTATCTCGTATAGCTGTTGAATACGAGGTTACTTTTGGCCGTGAGAAAAAACGTGCTGATATTTGTATTTTTGATAAAGATGAAATTACATCGCCTTATATCCTTGTTGAGCTAAAAAAGCCTAAGCTCAAAGATGGTAAAGAGCAGCTTAAAAGCTATTGTAATGCTACCGGTGCTCCAATTGGGGTATGGACAAACGGGCAGCAAATTTCTTATTATCACCGCAAAGACCCCAATTATTTTGAAGATATTCCAGGCATTCCATCTGCGCATGAAAAACTCTCTGACATGCTGTCTGAGCCTTGGACGATTGCTGACCTTATCAAACGCGATAAACTGGTAAATGAGCGTAAATCGCTTAAAGACCTAATTTTGGAAATGGAAGATGAAGTTCTTGCTAACGCAGGGGTTGATGTGTTTGAGGAGCTTTTTAAACTCATCTTCACTAAACTTTATGATGAGCTTGAAGGGGGGCGAAACCCCAAGCGCACACTTGAATTCAAAAATGCTGGTGATACCGAAACCGATCTTTATAAAAAAATTCAAAATCTGTTCGACAGGGCACAAGACCGATGGCAAGGCGTTTTTGCTGAAGGTGAAAAAATAGCGCTAACACCCAGCCACCTTGCGGTTTGTGTTTCATCGCTGGAAAAAGTGAAGCTCTTTAACTCTAATTTGGAAGTGGTTGATGAGGCGTTTGAATACCTCATTAACAAATCTAGTAAAGGGGAAAAAGGTCAGTATTTCACGCCGCGCTATGTAATTGATATGTGCGTGAAGATGATGAATCCGCAAGAGCATGAAACCCTCATCGACACGGCAGCCGGTAGCTGCGGTTTTCCTGTGCATGGGATTTTCCATGTATGGGAGCGCATTATGCAAGAAGAAGGTTTGGATAGAAGCCACCTTTTTACCACCGAGAAAAAGCCTGCACGCTGCGAGGATTATGTACGCGATAAAGTATTCGCTATTGATTTTGATGAAAAAGCCGTGCGCGTAGGGCGCACCCTGAATCTGATTGCGGGCGATGGCCAAACCAATGTATTGCACCTAAACACCTTGGATTATGACCGCTGGGAGCAAAAGCTCGCAGACCCTGACTGGCTACTTATTTATGGTACGGGTTGGCAGCGTTTGCGTAAACTACGCTCTAATAAAACTGGGTATCGAGACTTTCAGTTTGACCTGCTTATGGCTAATCCACCATTTGCGGGAGATATTAAAGAAACCCATATCCTCTCTAAATACGAGTTATCACGTGGCATTAGTTTTGAAAAAATCAATAATGTTGCAGCAGATAATAAAAATATCATTGATGCCAGAGCCGGTGCGCCATCTTTCCCCGAGGCTCTGCACGCTAGTCATGAAACCATTTACCGCATGGCTGATGGGAGCTACCGTAAAACAAAAATCAAGCAGCAAGCCAAGGTGGGGCGGGATATTTTGTTTATTGAGCGCAATCTACAGTTTCTAAAGCCCGGTGGGCGTATGGCTGTTGTGCTACCTCAGGGGCGTTTTAACAATGCATCCGACAAGGCGCTGCGCGAATACCTTATGGCACATGGCCGTATTTTGGCTGTAGTAGGTTTGCACGGTAATGTATTTAAGCCTCATACCGGCACGAAGACCAGTGTGCTCTTTATCCAAAAGTGGAACGATAACCCCAGTGCAGGGCCTCTATGCCCCAAGAAAGAAGATTACCCCATCTTTTTCGCCACGATGCGCGAACCCAGTAAAGATAACTCGGGCGACAAAATTTACCGCAGCGACCCAGAGGGTAAGCCCCTGCTAGATAGCCACGGGCATTTGATTGTGCAGCATGACTTATTTAACCATGATAGCCTAACGGGGGATGGCATTGCTGAAGCCTTTGCAGAATTTGCCAAAAAAGAGAGTTTAAGTTTTTTTCTCTAAGCCCCTTTGACAAAGCGCGGTACGCGCGGTTGTTGGAGGGGCTAGAAATTACAGAAATTCTTTGCAGTGAAGCATTTTCGTCCGATCCTACCGGAAGATTAGATGCTTCATTTTTTGAAAAAAAATTTATCAATCTTCGACAACTAATAAAAAAATGGAAGCGTCTGGACAGCTATGCTAAATCTATAATTTGTGGCCCTTTTGGATCAAACCTTCTAAATGACAACTACGTTGAGCAAGGTATTCCAATGATTCGTCCATTTAATCTGCGTGATTGCCGGGCTGATGCGGGTGATATTGCTTTACTGGATAATTTTTTTGTTGAAGAAGCAAAGCTAAAGGTATTTGGCGCAGGTACGCTAATGTTTGCCCGTGTTGGAGAAATTGGTGCAGGAATCAACTTATATGATAAAGCCACTATCAGCCCAAATATTATTGCAGCAGAGCTAGGAAGTGAAATAAATCCTTTTTTTGTCAGTATCTTTACTAATACAAAATATGGACGGGAGCAACTTGAATCGGGTATGAAAGTTGTTGCGCAGCCAACTATTTCTACCGATTCAATTCGTGCCTTGAGAATACCTCCACTTAGTCAAAATTTTCAGCAAAAAATTGCTGATTTTTTCCAAAAAGTCACGCATCTAAAAGATCAGAGTGTTATTTTTTTGGCTAATGCGGAAGCAGTTATGCTGAAAGCGCTTGGCCTCAATAACTGGACACCACCCGAAGCCCTGAGCTATATCCGCCCCAGCAGTGAAGCATTTGCCGCAGGGCGATTGGATGCCCAATTTTTTGCACCGCGTGTTACGCAGTTGCTGGAGCGCCTTGGTCACGATGGTTTACGCATTGGCGATGTAGCACCAGCTCGCCATAAACGCTTCAAGCCCGAAGCGGCTGGCACATTTGACTACATTGAAATTGGCTCCCTCAGTGCAGACGGCTCGACCACTAGTGAAGCCGTTGCTATGGCCGAAGCGCCTAGCCGCGCCACCCAGCATGTGCGTGCAGGCGATGTAATTACGTCCACCGTCCGCCCAATCCGCCGCCTTTCGGCATTGATTGCGCCTGAACAGGATGGGGCAGTTTGCTCATCGGGCTTTGTTGTGCTGCAACCGACAAGTATCAGCAGTGAGGTATTGCTAACCTATTTGCGCCTTCCGCTGGTCTGCGAGCTGATGGATTTGCACACTAGCGCCACCATGTATCCGGCAATTTCTGAGGCAGATTTGCTGGCCTTGCCAATCCCCGCCATAGCCCCTGTAGCGCAACAACAGATAACGCAAGCTGTTCGCCAGTCCTTCGCCGCTCGTCAGCAAGCCACCCATTTGCTCGATGCTGCCCGCCGTGCCGTAGAAATCGCCATCGAAGACTCCGAAGCCACCGCACTGGCCTATTTGGCAGAACAATCTCCCCAGGAGGATTAGCCCATGCAAATTGAATCCATTGCCATCAAAAATTACCGATTATTCCGTGACACCAAATTGGAAAAAATTCCCCGTTTGTGTGTATTGGTTGGAGCCAATGGCACGGGAAAATCCACGCTGTTCGATGTGTTTTCTTTCCTCAAGGATGCCTTGACCATGAACGTCGGCAAGGCGCTTGCCAAACGCGGGGGCTATCGTGAGGTGGCAAGCCGGGGATTTACGCATGAGCCAATTGAAATTACCTTGCAATTTCGGTTAGAAATTACTGGCAAAGAGCGGTTAGTGACCTATGCCTTAAAAATTGCTCTGGGTAAAGATGGTAGGCCACTTGTTGACCGAGAAGTTTTACGCTACAAGCGCGGTGCTTATGGTGCACCGTTTCGGTTTCTTGATTTTTCCCGTGGTAATGGTTATGCCATTATTAACGAAGAGGATTTTTCCAAGCAAGATGAAGAACTCACCCGCGAAGAGCAAGCGTTGGATGCGCCGGATATTCTTGCCATAAAAGGCTTGGGGCAGTTTGAACGCTTTAAGGCTGCCAGTGCATTTCGGCTGATGATTGAAAATTGGCATATTTCAGATTTTCATGTTTCTGATGCCCGCCCTAGCCAAGAAGATGGTTTTGCAGAGCATTTATCCACACGTGGCGAGAATCTGCCGCTGGTGGCTCATTATTTGTTCGAGCATCACAAAGACCGCTTTAATCGCGTACTTTCTGCAATGCGTCGGCGGGTTCCTGGTGTTTCTATCGTTGAAGCCAAGCCTACCGAGGATGGTCGCCTGGTTTTGCGCTTTCAAGATGGCAGTTTCAAAGACCCGTTCATTGCCCGCCATGTCTCAGACGGCACCATCAAAATGTTTGCGTATCTGGTGTTGCTAAATGACCCCAAGCCCTACCCGCTGCTGGCTGTTGAAGAACCTGAAAACCAGCTTTACCCCGAATTGCTTCCCGAACTAGCTGAAGAATTCCGCGACTATGCCGAACGCGGTGGGCAGGTATTTATCTCCACACACTCCCCTGATTTTCTAAATGCACTAAGGCTGGATGAAATTTATTGCTTATATAAAAATCAGGGATTTACTTCGATTACATGCGCCGGTGATTCAGAAAATTTGTGTGCCTTATTTGATGCTGGTGATTTGCCCGGTTATTTATGGAAGCAAGGCTTGTTTGAAGGTTTAAATAAGGATGTAGGCTGATGGAAGGCCGCATTATTTTTCTACTGGAAGAGCCTTCGATGAAGGTGCTACTTGATCACTGGCTACCCCGCTTATTTCCTGGTTGGGAGGATGGACAGCATTTTTTGTGCATACCGCATGAGGGCAAAAGTGATCTGGATCGTAGCATCCCGCGCAAGCTGGCCGCTTGGCGCTTTCCCGCTGACCGCTTTGTTATCGTGCGCGATAACGACAACGCCGACTGCATTGCCCTGAAAGCCAGGTTACGCGCCCTATGCCAGAAAAGCGGGCGGCCTGAAACCATGATTCGCCTCGTGTGCCAAGAACTGGAAGGCTGGTACGTCGGCGACTTAGCAGCACTGGCTACCGCCTTTGAACGCCCCAAGCTGGATACGCCCGCCCACCGCAAGCGTTTTTCTGAACCGGATACTTGGCAAAAACCCTCCGTAGAGGTCAAACGCCTTGTGCCTTCGTTTCAGAAATACAGCGGTGCTCGCCTTATGGCGCAGCACCTGAACCCAGAAAAAAACCGCTCGCCTAGCTTGCAAATTTTTGTGGCTGGTGTTCGCCGCCTAGCGGACAGCATGGGGCAGCATGGCGATGGGGTGCAGGTGGATGTATAAAAACCTATAGCAGTTCCAGCACCGTCTCTGGGGGGCGGCACAGCGCCGCACCTTTACCGGTAACGACGATGGGGCGGTTCATCAAGATAGGGTGGCTGGCCACGGCGGCTATCAGCTCGGCATCGCTGAGGGCGGGGTTGTCTAAATCCAGGGCTTGGTATTGCGCCTCTTTGCTGCGCAGCAGGCTGCGAATGGGCTGGCCGATATGGGCAAACAGCTCGGCCAGTTCTGGCGCGGTCAGGGGGGTGGCGGTGTATTCAATCACTGTCGGCTCAATGCCTTGGTCACGCAAAATTTGCAATGCGCCGCGTGAGTTGCTGCACTGCGGGTTGTGGTAGATGGTGACGGGATTAACGCTGGGGGTGGCGTTGGCGCTATGGGGCATGGGTTTGTCCTTTCTAGGTTTTGGTTTGGTCTTGGGTTTGGTATTAGCTCTTATTAGCTCTTTAGTAAGGCCGTCCGGCTTCTGGGTCGGGATTTTCTGGCAAATGCTTATCCAGCCAGGCAATCAGGTCACTCCACATGCGGGCGGCTTCTTGGGCGGAAGGGTCGTCCAGCGCATGTTTTAGCTCAATCGTGACCACTGGCACTTTCAAATGCAGACCGCTGTAGTGCCCCAAAGAGCCGGGAAACACCCCCAACTGGTCTAGCCATAAATGCCCTAGGCGCTCGGGCGGGCTTTGCGGGCCATCAAAATCCAAAATGCCGTAGGGCGCGTGGATGCTGACCACCAAGTCCGGGGCAAATTCACGGATTTGTTCGTGCAAGAAGCGCGATTCTGGCTCTGATAGGGGCGCAGGCCCTGGCCAGCGGCGCGGGTCGCTGCGGGTGCGCTCTTTCCAATACTTGGGGGCATCTTTTTCCCAGCCAGGGGTGGGGAAGTTGCGATTCAAATCCACCCCCGAGGCATTCATGCGCGTGGCTGGGCGGGCAAGAAAACCGTCGGGGTTGAGCACCGGAATAAAGCGCCAGTGGATAGAGCGCTGCTGCACATCCTCCTGCGCCTTGGCAACCCAGTTGAGCGCTAGCACGGCAGAGGTCAGCTCATCACCATGGATAGCGCCCACTATCAACACACGCCGCGCCGCCGGTAGTTGGCTAGGGGCAACATCGCGCCATGCAATCGGCATGGCTTGCACAGACTGCGCCCCGCTGGGCACAAGCAGCGCCTGGTGGCAGGTTTTGGGTGCAATAGACGGCCAGCGCTTGAGCCAAGGGGCGCAAACTTGCTCTGGCACTTGCCTATCCGTGGGCGTGGCAATAGGCTGCTGCCCCAGTGCAAGGGGGGGCTGCGTAGGAGTGGGGATAGGTGCTGTAGCAGGTGGTGTTGGCTCAGGGGGGTAGTGCATACCGCGCTCTGCACCGGTGCCTACTGATGCTTGCGGCAATTTGGGCTTGGCCGCCAAATCTGCATTGGCCAGAAAAGAAGCCAGGGGGCGGGCGGCTGAAGGGGCGGTGGCGAGCTGGGATTGCTCGGCCAAAACGCGCAGCAGCCCCAGCCCAGCCAGCAATGCCCATAAGAGGGCCGCCGCCCATACCCCCCAAGAGAAGGTACTGGCACTGGTACTGACGTTGGGGTTAGTGTTCGTGGTGTTCGTCGTGTTCGTGGTGGTCGTCGGCGTGGTCATGGTCATGGTGGGTGTGATTCTCCTCAGCGTGCTGGGCGTGTGGTGCTAGCGGGGCGCTGTGTGAGTGGGTGTTGTGGGCTGCTGAGTGGCTATGGCTATGGCTATGGCTATGTCCATCCTCATGCCCGTGTTCAGCGCCATGCTCGTGCCCCCAGTGGTGTGCCCATTGGCTAGCTGCGGTCACCAGAATAATGCCTATCAGCAGATAGAACACCTGCTCCAGCGTTTGGCGGGCGCTTAGTTGCTTTTGCAACTGCGGTATCAGGTCGGACAAGGCCACGTAGATAAAGCTGCTGCACGCAATGGTGAGGAAAAACGGCAGCCAGCCGTTGAGTTTGGCCACTAAAAAATAACCGCATAAGCCGCCCAGCGCCGTTACCGCCCCGGCTAGAGAGACTTTGAGCATGGCTCTGCGTCGGCCTCGGCCTTGGCTCATTACCACCAAATCGCCCATGTGGTGGGGCACTTCGTGCGCTAACACAGAGATAGCGGCAATCAGCCCCAGGCGCATATCCGCCAAAAAGGCCGAGGCAATCAGCACCCCGTCGCCAAAGCAATGCACGCTATCGCCCGTCAAGAGCGACCAGCCGCCGCTGCCGTGGTGATGGTGGCTGTGGTGGTGTTGTTCATGCCCATGCTCATGCAGGTTTTTAATATCGGTAGGAGGCACAGGGCTATGGCTGTGGGCGTGCTCGTGGCCGTGGTGCCACAGCTCGGCCTTGGTGAGGAGGAAGAAAAACACAATCCCCACCAGCAAGGTGGTGAACAGGTGCTGGGGTGGGGCGGGGCTTTCAAACGCCTCGGGCAACAGGTGCATAAAGGCGGTGGCCAGCAAAGCGCCTGCGGCCAAACTGAGCAGGCTTTGCTGGGCGTGGCCTGCGCGATTGCGCCCCAGCTTGCTGCGCAGTAAAAGGTCGGCCACCCACACGCTGCCAATGCCAGCGGTCAAGGTGGCCAAAAGAATGGCTGCCAAAGTCATGATATGTGCCAAAGAAAAAAGGGGCCAAGCCCCGTCAAAACCGCAGATTCTCGCAAATTACCGGCTCGCTAGCTGCGCCTGGGCGGCTGGCTCAAGCATTGGGGTCAGGGTTGGTAAGGTCAAAGCCGTCAAAAGAGGTGAGGGAGATTTCAGGCACGCCTGCTGGCTCTGGGGTGGTTTTTTTAGCCTCTGGCTCTTCGGGGGCATTTTGCAGCCGCCAAGTCAAGTTGGTGGGCGAGTCGGCGTTGAGCAAGCCCTCATTGCGGCTGATGCGCCCCGAGCGGATGAGCCGCGCCAGGTCTTCTTCAAAGGTTTGCGAGCCGTCAGCCATGGATTTTTCCATGTAGTCGCGCACGCCAGAGAAATCGGCCTTCTCAATCAACTCGCTGACCAGCTTGGTATTGAGCAGTATCTCCACCGCTGGCAGCCGCCCGCCTTCCACCGTGCGCACCAAGCGCTGGGTAATCACCGCCCGCAGTGAGGAGGAGAGGTCCGTCAGCATGGTGTTGCGCACCTCTACGGGGTAAAAACTCAGAATGCGGTTAAGCGCGTGGTAGCTGTTGTTGCCGTGCAAGGTGGCCAGGCACAAGTGGCCAGACTGGGCATAAGCAATGGCGGCGGACATGGTGTCGCGGTCGCGAATCTCGCCAATCAAAATCACATCGGGCGCTTGGCGCAGAGCGTTTCTCAAGGCCACTTGCAGGTTTTGCGTATCCGTCCCCACTTCGCGCTGGTTGACGATGGATTTTTTATTGCGAAACTGAAACTCAATCGGGTCCTCAATCGTCAGGATGTGGCCGCTGAGCTTTTCATTGCGGCTATCAATCATGGCCGCTAGCGAGGTGCTTTTGCCTGAGCCGGTAGCGCCAACTACCAGCAGCAGGCCGCGCTTTTCCAAAATCAACTCGCCCAAAATGGGCGGCAGCTCTAGCTTGTCAAGCTCGGGCACGCTTTGGCTGATAAAGCGAATCACCACCGCCACAGAGCCGCGCTGGTGCATGGCGCTGATACGAAAGCGCCCCACCCCTTGCAGCGGCACACCCATATTAAGCTCGCCCGTCTCTTCCAGGGTTTGCATGTCTTTGGGGGTCACAATCTCAGAGAGCAAAGCACGCGGCCCATCAGGCGGTAGCTGTTGGTTGTTGATGGGGATGCACACCCCCTCAATTTTGATCAGCACCGGTGAGCGCGCCGAGAGGTAAACGTCTGAAGCTTTTTTCTGCGCCATCAAACGCAAAATGCGTTCCATCGTACTCATCACAAACCTTTTTGCTAAACAAACTTATAGCCGCCCTGGGGAAGGCTCCAAGCGGCGGCCACGATTTTAGAGGGAGAGCGGGCAGCTTTTCTCAGGCGCTAGCGTTGCCTGCTGCGCCCTTGGCCAGGGTGACTCGGGGTTTTCCCGATAAGCACCCGAACCTGCCGAGTTACCAATTGAGTGGCACTGTATGGATTGGTATGCCAGCCCTTTGGGCAAGTAGCACCGGTGTTAGAGTTTGCCAGCCTTCGATATGCCTAAACACTGCCCCTACAGGAGATAAAAAATATGCAAATTTTCCTTCCTGCCCAATGGTTTTGGCGCTACTTCTCGTTACGCAATAAGTTTTATTTGTTGTCTTTGCTAGGGGTGGTGGTGGCGACCATGCCGCTGCTGGCAGCCAACCTATGGGGTAGCAGTGGGGGGTGGGCGGTTGCACTGGCCAGCATTTTCTTCTTCCTCTACAGCAGCGCCGCCTTGCACGAGGAGCTGGCCGCGCCTGTGCAGCGCTTGGCAGTCGGTGTAGAGCGTGTAAGCGCCGGGGATTTGAATGTGCGCATCCCCGTCACAGGCAGTGACGAGCTAGCGCAAATGGGGCAGGGCATTGACACCATGGTGCGCCAGCTCTCTAGCATGGTGGCCGATGTGCGCAGCAACGCCGCCTTGGTCGCCCATGCTGGCCAGGTGCTCAGTCGTGATAACCGCGCCCTCTCTACACGCACAGAAGAGCAGGCCAGCGGCATTTCGCGCACCCTCAGCAGCGTGCAGCAATTGGCCAGCATGGTGCAGCACAACGCCCAGGCTGCGGCTGCGGCGCAATCGCACAGCCAACAACTGCGCCAAGCCATGGATGAGGGAGTTGCCGTAATGCAGCAGGCCATTGGGGCGGTGGCCTCCATTGAGCAAAGCGCTGGGCGCATGAACGAAATTATTGGGGTGATTGATGGCATCGCCTTCCAAACCAACCTACTGGCTTTGAACGCCGCTGTAGAAGCCGCCCGCGCCGGTGAGCAGGGCAAGGGCTTTGCGGTGGTGGCATCAGAAGTGCGGGTGCTGGCTCAACGTGCGGGTGAAGCGGCCAAAGAAATACGCCACCTGATTGGCGGCACGGTTGAGCGTGTAGGCAATAGCACCAGTTTGATTGGCCAAGCCGGTAAAAATTTAGAGCATATGGCCACAGGCATTCACACCGTGGCCGGGCATATCACAGAGATGGTGCAATCGAGCCAAGCGCAAGAGCGCGGCCTTGGGCAAGTGGGCGAAGCGATGCAGCAAATTGACCAACTCACCCAAGACAATGCGCAAATGGTCTATTTCGTGGTGCAAGAGGCCGATGCGCTACAACACCGCGCCAGCACCTTGGCCGATTCGGTAGCGCATTTTCATCTTCAGCAAGGCACGCCTGAAGAGGCCAAAAACTTGGTAGAGCGGGCACAAAAGCTGCGCCAAATGCACACCAGCACCCAAGCCTACTGGCAGGCGTTGACCGACCCGAGCCAGGGCTTTCACGACCGCGATATGTACATTTTTATCCTCGACCAGCAGGGGCGCTATGTAGCTTTTGCTGGCAACCCCAGCAAATGCGGCACACGGGTGCAAGACCTGCCCGGTGTTGATGGTGCGGGGCTGCTGGCCGCCATCATGGCGCAGGCCGAGCAAGGGCCGGGCTGGGTGGAATACGAATTTGCCAACCCCTTGAGCGCCCAAGTGCAAGGCAAGATGTCTTATGTCTGCAAAGTCGATCAGCACTACTTGGGCTGCGGCGTGTATAAAAATTTTGTAGGCTGAGGGCGTACTTGCGCTTCTCTTCGCACTGCTTTCACGCCTTACCTGTGCCTTACCTGTGGTTCGCTACCATACAAATTCCGCAATCAACGGCAGGTGGTCAGACATGCGCCACCAGATACGCCCCTGGGGCACATGCAGCCCCAAAGGGGTCAGGCCACGTACATAAATATGGTCAAGCTGGGCGAGCGGCAAACGTGCCGGAAAGGTGGCCAAGCTGCCTTGGGGCGGCTCAAACTCATACAGGCCATAGCTGGCCAGTATCCGCTTGATTTGCTGACCCCAGTCGTTAAAGTCCCCGGCCACCACTAGGGCGGCGGAGGGCGGCACTTCGCGCTCAATAAAGCGCTGGAGCTGCTGCACCTGGCGCACACGGCTACCCGGTATCAACCCCAGGTGTACAACGATGGCGTGTACCGGGCGGCCTTCAAACATCACCTCTACATGCAGCAGGCCGCGCTGCTCAAAGCGGTGGTCGGACATATCCTCGTGCTGGTGGGTAATCACTGGCCAGCGGGTGAGCAAGGCGTTGCCATGCTCGCCGTGGCGTGTGTAGGCATTGGTTTGGTAGATAGCGCGGTAGCCCTCAGGAGCCAAAAAATCCGCCTGCGGCACTTTGGGCCAATGGGCAAAATACTGCGCCTCGCGGTGGTTGAGGCGACGCACCTCTTGCAGGCAGACGATGTCTGCATCCATTTGCTCCACCGCCAGCCCTAGGTTGTGAATTTCTAGCCGCCTAGCGGGACCAAAACCCTGCACGCCCTTGTGAATGTTGTAGGTCGCCACACGCAAGACTGAAGCATCCATACGGCAAATTTTTCCTAAAAACAAATGAAAAATAGGGTCGAGCCAAAACTCAACCAGTAAATGGCTTATAGTACGCAGCTTCGCGGCTGTAGCTCAGCTGGATAGAGTACTTGGCTACGAACCAAGGGGTCGTGGGTTCGATTCCTGCCAGCCGCGCCAATTATGAAAAAGCCCTGGGTAGATACCAATCTCCCAGGGCTTTTTTCTTTGCTCTTTGCCTTTGCACTTTGCCATAGAGCAGGCAGCACCATCGGTAGATATCCAAGAAGGCTTTTTGCTGCATAGCCTTGGTGGCGCTGCTACCATGCACGCCATGTTTACAAATCTGGCCTCCACCCCAGCCACCTCGCCCAACGAGAGCGAGGAGGGCGTTCCTATTTCCGTGAAAATCCGCCAGCGCCTACAAGCGGCCAATCAGCGCTTTCACGCCAACGACAATATTGCCAACTTCATCCAACCCGGCGAGCTAGAGCAACTACTCGACGAGGTCGAAAGCAAGATGCAAACCGTGCTAGATAGCATGGTGATTGATACCGATGGCGACCACAACAGCCGCGACACGGCGCGGCGCGTGGCCAAGATGTACCTTAACGAAGTCTTTCGTGGCCGCTATGTGGAAATGCCGCGCCTGACCGAATTTCCCAACGCCGAGCGCCTCAATGAGCTGATGATTGTCGGCCCCATTACCGTGCGCAGCGCGTGCAGCCATCACCTGTGCCCAGTGATTGGAAAAATCTGGATTGGCCTCCTGCCCAATGAGCACACCAATGTGATTGGCCTGTCCAAATACGCCCGCTTGGTCGATTGGGTCATGGGTCGCCCGCAGATTCAAGAAGAAGCGGTAGTGCAACTGGCCGACCTCATCGTAGAAAAAACCAAGCCCGACGGCCTGGCCGTAGTGATGGAGGCTAGCCACTTCTGCATGTCTTGGCGCGGTGTGCGCGAGATGGACAGCAAAATGCTCAACTCCGTCATGCGCGGCGCATTTCTGCAAGACAGCACCCTGCGCCGCGAGTTTCTGGCGCTAATTCCCAAGCGCAATGGCTAAAGTGGCTCCATTGTGGTGTAGGCGTACTGATGCTGGTACTGGTTGTACTGGTGGTATTGGCCTTATCCGCCTTATCCGCCTTATCCGCCTAAACAGCTTGGCCGCCGCAGCCACCGCCACCTTGCTACTGTGTACCAGCGCTACGGCGGCACCGGCTGGCTGGTACTGGTGGGTAAGCAGCCGCGATGCGGATTTGCGCGTCTGCGCCCAGTACATGCCTGCCCCGCACTGGCAGCGTGCCCAAGGGCCGTTTCGCAATCTGCACTGCACACGCTAAGGCTAAGGCACGTAGGCGCTAAGGCGCTATCCCTTTTGTCCCCCCATCTGCTCCATACGCCCTGCCACTGCGCCCATGCCCACCGCTGATGTATTACTGAGTTTTTTTGGTATTTCCGTACTACTAGGCTTAACGCCTGGTCCTGATAATTTATTCGTCCTGATGCAATCTGCCCAACACGGCTGGCGCGTGGGGCTGGCCGTGGTGCTGGGGCTGTGCCTAGGCATTGTGGGGCATACCTGCGCTGTGGCCTTGGGGCTGGCAGCCTTGCTAGCAGCCAACCCACTGGCCTTTGGGGTGATGAAGCTGTGTGGTGCAGCCTATTTGTGCTACTTGGCCTGGGGGGCATGGCGTGCGCCTGTCAGCAGCCTAGCGGCAGACTTGAGCACCAGCAGCGCCCGGCTGGCATGGCCGCGTATGGTGGCGCGTGGCTGGCTGATGAACAGTAGCAACCCCAAGGTGCTGGTGTTCTTCCTAGCGCTCCTGCCCCAATTTGCTGACCCCATGCGGGGCAGCATCGCCGCCCAGTTGGTGGTGTTGGGGTTGGTGTTTATGCTGGCCAGTTGGCTGGTGTTTGGCAGCATCGCTTTGTTCAGCGGCTGGTTTGGGACGGTGTTACTGCGCTCAGCACGAGCGCAGCGGGGCTTAAACCGGGCAGCAGCAGCGGTGTTTGTGGCACTGGCGCTGCGCCTGCTGTGGGGCTAATTTGGCAACTAGCCGCCCCGGGACAGCTAGGCAGCTAACACGTTTAGCGCGTACTCCAAGGCCAGTCGGGGTGATTGCGCACAATGTCGGCGTGCTCCATGTCTTGCTTGCGCAGCCACAGCCCGTAGGGGCCTTGCTTGAGGTCATGAATCTCTGCGCGTTGCCACAGGTCAGACTCCACGGTTTGAATGGGGGGGCGCTGTATAGGCTGCTCGGGCTGCCCCTCTTCTGCCGCTGGGGCGGGTGGTACTTCTTCGCGCCAGTACACGCCTCGGTTGTCCCAGCCTTCTAAAAGAGGCATGGCCGCCTGCACCTTCAGGGTGCGAATCTGGCGGTTATGCGGTTGTAGCC
>JAHAYB010000433.1 GCA_018384835.1 Comamonas sp. | reverse complement strand
ACCGCCACTGCATCGCGCCGCAAAGACAGCAAACTCAAGGCCGAGCAGGTGCTGGAACGCTTTGAGCAACTGTTGCCGACAAGCAAGAACTGGCTGCAACTGGGTGGCAACGAAACTACGGGCATGGGCTGGTGTCGCGTCGGCATCAACAAGGCGCAAGGCAAAGGAGACGCAGCATGAGCAAACACAAAAAACAGCAGCAAGCGCAGCAACGCCAGGCCGCAAGCGCAGCAGCACCTGTGCAAACGGCCATCCGGGCAACCCCGCCCACCCCAAAGCTGCGCAGCATGGATCAGGATCGCGCGGAATACGCATTGGCAAAAATTGACGCTATCGCCAACGGCGACGAAGCACGCCAGATTGAAGTGCGCCGCTACCTCAACGGCTTACCTGCGCTCATTCGCATGAATGGGTTGGGGCAGGCGCTGGCCTTCTATCACATGAAGGACGAGGGCAGTGCCCACCGGCAGGTTTATCACCTTGTCGGTGAATGGCTGTGCGCTGCATCTAGCAAAGGCCGCGTCTTCAAAGAAGACCCCGACGTGCTGAAAGCCATCACCCGATCAGACATTCAGCACTACATGGCCGCCCAGAACGAAGCCTTGGCACTGCTGGAGTGGCTGAAAAAAATTGCCCTGGCATTTCTGAAAAAAGAATAAGGAGCCAACATGCCATTGCCTATGTACCAAGGGCTGCACGCGCCCCAAAACATCAACCCAGGCACCATGAACCTTGGTCTATGGTTTGAGCGATTTTTCTCCGGGTTTTCCGATGAATTTGGCAAGGACGAGCCAGCCCGCTCCGCATGGCTACGCCAATTCCACCGCAAGCCATCTGGCACAACTGCCGAGCTACAAGCCAAAGCTGAAAAAATCGCCCAATTGGCCACCAGCCAGGGCGGGCAAACACGCATCTACCACTGCCCCGGCAGCTTTGTTAGCGGCACGGGCAACCCGCATCCGCTGGAAAACGGCTTTTTGTGGCATCCCACACTGGGCACGCCCTACCTGCCAGGCAGCGCTGTTAAGGGGCTGGTACGCGCACTGGTCGAAACCGCCTATCAGGGTGACGACAGAGAGGACGTGCTTAAACGCTGGTTCGGCACGGTGAAAACAGACGGTGTGGCCGAACAAAGCGGGCAATTCATTTTTCTCGATGCCTTGCCCACCGCCCCCTGTGAGCTTTTTGTGGATGTTATGACCCCGCACATGGGCAAATGGTACGAAAAAGGCGGAAAGACTGAAAAAGACGGCAAGCCCCTACCACTCGCCAAAGACACCCAGCCCGGCGACTGGCATTCACCCGTGCCCGTCAGCTACCTCACGACACGCAACCTCAAGCTGCAATTTGCCATTCTTCCGCGCCCGGGCATGGCGGCAGATGCGGTGCAGGCGGAACTGGGCAACCTTTGGCTGGCGCTGGACAAGGCGTTGGAATGGCTGGGGGCAGGAGCCAAGACGGCCATCGGGTTTGGCGTGATGGAAGTGGAGAAATTTGATTCATGGCCTAACGCACGCATCAAGTTCAATCGCGCCAACGGTTCCCTCAGTGTGGAAAAGAGTGGGCAGACCGCTATTGCACTTGCCCCCAAGGGCGAGGAGTTGCTCGCATCCCTGCCCACAGCCATCCAGCAAAAGGTCAAAACCAATCAGTTCGTCAAAGTTACCGCTTACGTGGCGGAGAGCGTACTGGTGAAGGTTGAAGCATGACCCTGTTCCTGCCTACGCTTGGGTAGCTCCTCCACAGGAGGCGACAACCATCCTAATCACCATTATTATGATGTTTATTAGAAAATATTCTCTATAAACACCATTTTTATGCACTTTAATCTCCTCCAGCCTGCTGAAATTCTACAAACCCTAGGCACGCGCCTGCGCAGCCAGCGCCTGGCGCAAAACCTCAGCCAAAACACGCTGGCGCAGATGGCGGGCTTGTCCGTGGGCGCGGTGCGCAAGTTGGAGCGCAACGGCCAATGCACGCTGGAAACCTTGGTGCGCGTGGCGCAAGTGCTGGGCCTGCTTGGTGAGCTGGAGCCGCTGTTCAAGCTGCAAGTGCAGTCCATTGCCCAAATGCAGCAGGCCGCTGCCGCGCAGCAGCGCCAACGCGCCAGCCGCCTCAGGACAGGAGCCGCCCATGATTGAGCAACTGGCGGTGGACTACAGCAGCTTTTTACGCGCCACCCGCCTGCTCACCCGTGATGAGCGCGAAGTAGAAAAAGCCTACGCCCGCGCCGTCTTCAATGTGTTGTTTCACAACCGGGATGACCACCCCAAAAACTTTGCTTGGTGCTTGAGTGCACAAGGGCGCTGGCAATTGGCTCCGGCATTCGACCTGACCTACAGCGATGGCCCCGGTGGACAGCACCACATGGATATTTGCGGCTACGGCGACCGTATTCAGCAAACCCACCTGTTGCAATTGGCGAAAGAAGGGGGGGTGCATACGGTGTATGCGCAAAACCACGCAAAAACAACTGTTGGTGCAAATCAAAGCCTGCGCCCAAGCACTTAGCCCGCTCTAACGCCATGCCCACCACACCCCAGCCTGCCCTGCCCATCACCCGCCTACACCTCAGCGCCCGTGCTGAAGCTCCACTGCACCTACCGCCTTACGCAGGCAGCATGTTGCGTGGTGCTTTTGGCCATGCGCTGCTGGCGCTGGCTCCGCTGCCGCACGAAGGCGGTAAGCCTTGCGCCTTGCACGCCACTTGCCCTTATTGCCAAGTCTTTGCCCCGCCGCCGCTGCCTGCGCACAGCCTGCAAAAATTTAGCCAAATGCCCGCGCCTTATGTGATTGAGCCGCCCAGCGGGGCGCAGCGCCTGCAAGCGGGGCAGACTTTTGGTTTTAACTTGGTGCTGATAGGCCAAGGAATTGCCCACCTACCCGCCTTGACCTTGGCCTGGGAACACGCCTTGCGCACCGGCCTTGGCGGCCAACACGAACAGCGCAGCCGCTGCACCCTGCTGAATGTGCAGCGCGAAAGCGACTCTCTACCTTCCGCCCCCGTGCTGGGGCAACAAGCCACGCTGCACCTGCTGACCCCCATGCGCTTGCAGCAACAGAGCAAGCCGGTATTCGCTGCCACCCTTACCGCCCGCACGCTGCTCATCACCCTGGCGCGGCGCTACCAGTTGCTGCTGGATATCCACCTGGGCACCAATGCACCGCAGCAAGACTTTGCCACCCTCAGCGCCCAAGCTGCTGCCATTGAGCTGGCCGCTGCCGACTTGCATTGGTTTGACTGGGGGCGATTTTCGCAACGCCAGCAGCGGGAAATGAAGCTGGGTGGCCTGCTGGGCAGCCTGCAACTGCGTGGCAATCTGGCCCCGTTTGCCGAGTTGTTGCACCTGGGCCAATGGCTGCACGTTGGCAAAAACGCCAGCTTTGGCATGGGTGGTTATCGGCTAGCTTGAGCATTGTGGATGGGGCTTTGCAAAGGCTCTTGGCAAGCTTGCGGCAAAGCACCCAGCCGCAGCCTTGACACACAATGCCTGCATGACTACTTGGTTTATCTCCCGCCACCCCGGCACGCTGCAATGGATGCAGCAATGCGGCCCCCAGTTTGACCGCCATGTGCCCCACCTTGACCC
>JAHAYB010000426.1 GCA_018384835.1 Comamonas sp. | reverse complement strand
AAAAGCTCGGCGCGGCCTTGCCAGCCGACAATCGCCCCTTCCTGCCCATGGCGCGGCCAGATGCTGATGCCGGTGCTTTGTAGTTGCAACCGCTCTGGCTGTGCCTGCGGGCGCAGTTGCTCTAATGCCTGCTCTAAGGCCAGTTGCAATTGCTGCTGCACTTGGGCGGGGGCATCGGCTTGGCGGTTGGCTTGCAGGTGCATTTGTAGCCAATCTTGCTGCACCTGTACGCGCCCGCTGGCGGCTAGGTGGAGGATGCCCACCTCGCTCTGCGCCGCATCCTGTTGGCCAGCACCTGCCCAGACGGTTGTAGTTGCGGTTGCTGCTGTCAGCAGCCAGCCCGCTAGCCCGTATTTATTCATCATCATCCTGACTGTGCTCCATGGCGTTGCTGGGTATGCGGCACTGCTCTAAAGCGGGGGCGCTATCGGCATTGGCAGCAGCATCAGCAGCAGCATTGGCGGCATCGGCTAGGGCAAACAAGCTGCCCTCTTGCCCCTTCGTCCACCATTGCAGCCCTTGCCCCACGTAACGCGCCCCGCTGGCTGAAATGGCAATCACCAAGGTGTAGCGCTGGCCTTGGTAGAGCAGGTGGACGCGCTCGGTATCGGGGTAGTGGGCGGCAATGCGTTGGCCGCTGTCGCAGTGGTACAACAGCTCTAACACCTCTAACACCTGCTCTGGGTGAGAGGTGGGGGCTGGGGCGGGCGCGGCCACCTGAGCCGCTTGGGTTTTTGCCTTGTCGGCATCAGCGCCGGTATTAGCACCAGCATCCACATTGGGGCTTACCAGCGGGGCACAGCCCACCAACACACCAGCAGCCGTCAGTAGTGCAAGCAGTTTAGCCATGGCGCAGTTCCTCATTCAACATCCGCACCACGCCTTGTTGCCACGGCGGCAGCACCAGGCCAAAGGTGGTTTGCAATTTGCTGCAATCCAGGCGTGAGTTGTGCGGGCGCTGAGCGGGGGTGGGGAAGGCGCTGGTGGGTACGGGCGCAATCTCTGTGGCGCAAATAGGTAGGCCAGCCTGGCGGCCATGCGCAATTACCAGTTGGGCGTAGTCATACCAAGTGGTGGCTCCGGCAGCTACGCAGTGGTACAGGCCACCATCCTGCGGGTGCTGGCGCACATGGCGCAGGGCGTGGGCGGTGACATCGGCCAGCAGGTCTGCGCCAGTGGGTGCGCCGTATTGGTCGTCAATAACTGTTAGGCGTTCGCGCTCTTGCGCCAGGCGCAGCATGGTTTTGGCAAAGTTGCCGCCACGGGCGGCATAGACCCAACTGGTACGCAAAATCAAATGCTGGCAGCCCGATTGGGCAATCAGGCGCTCGCCTTCGAGCTTGCTGCTGCCATAGACGGACAGGGGTGCGGGCGTATCGCCTTCTTGCCAGGGGCGGTTGCCGCTGCCGTCAAACACATAGTCGGTGCTGTAGTGCGCCAGCCATGCGCCCAGGCGGGCAGCTTCTTCAGCCAGTACGCCGACGCTGGTAGCGTTGAGCAGTTGCGCCAGGGCGGGTTCGCTTTCTGCTTTATCCACAGCGGTATGGGCGGCGGCGTTGACGATGATGTCCGGTGCCAGCGCCCGCACCGTGGCGCGTATGCCTTCGGGCTGGGCAAAATCGCCGCAATGGGTGCGGCTGTTCCAATCCAGGGCGGTGACTTGCCCCAGCAGCGATAGGCTGCGTTGCAGCTCCCAGCCTACTTGGCCGCTTTTACCGAATAGCAGGATGTTAGTCATTCACCCGCCCATACTGCTTGGCCACCCAGTCCCGGTAGCTGCCGCTTTGCACCTGCGCGACCCATTCGGGGTTGTCCAGATACCACTGTACGGTTTTGCGGATGCCGGTTTCAAAGGTTTCGGCGGGCTTCCAGCCTAGTTCGCGCTCGATTTTTTGGGCATCAATGGCGTAGCGGCGGTCGTGGCCAGGGCGGTCGGTGACGTAGGTGATTTGCTGGCGGTAGCTTTGGCCGTCGGCGCGGGGGCGCAGCTCGTCCAGCAGGGCGCAGACGGTGTGGGCGATGTCGATATTGGGCTTCTCGTTCCAGCCGCCAATGTTATAGACCTCGCCCAGGCGGCCAGCGTCCAGCACGCGGGCAATGGCGCGGCAGTGGTCGCGCACATACAGCCAGTCGCGCACTTGCATCCCGTCGCCATAAATGGGCAGGGGCTTACCCGCCAGGGCGTTGACAATCATCAGCGGGATGAGTTTTTCCGGAAAGTGCAGCGGCCCGTAGTTGTTGCTGCAATTGGTGGTGAGCACTGGTAGGCCGTAGGTGTGATGCCAGGCGCGTACCAGGTGGTCAGAGGCGGCCTTGCTGGCGCTATAGGGGCTGTTAGGCTCGACATTGTGCGTTTCGGTGAAGGCGGGGGCATCGGGCGCTAGCGTGCCATACACCTCATCGGTGCTGACGTGCAGAAAGCGAAAGGCTTGCTGCTCCTGCGCTGCCAGGCGCTGCCAGTGCTGGCGCACGGCCTCCAGCAGGCGGAAGGTGCCGACCACATTGGTCTGGATAATGTCTTCAGGGCCGTGGATGGTGCGGTCCACATGGCTTTCCGCCGCAAAGTTGATGATGGCGCGGGGGCGGTGCTCGGCCAGTAGGCGCTCTAGCAGGGCGCGGTCGCCAATATCGCCCTGCACAAAGATGTGGCGGGCATCGCCTTGCAGGCTTTCCAGGTTGTGCAGATTGCCCGCATAGGTGAGTTTGTCGAGGTTAAGCACTGGCTCATCACGCTGCTCTAACCATTCCAGCACAAAGTTAGCGCCGATAAAGCCAGCGCCGCCTGTCACAAAAATCATCTTGATTAGCCTTTTGAAAAATGCGAAAGCGCAGAGACGGCGGACACTGCCGCCGTCAAGCTGGCTCCTTCTGGCGAGGTCTGACCAGCACTGGCTTGCTGAGCCGCTGCTGCTGTCGGGGTCAGGGCTGCCAGGCGCTGGGCTTGGCGCTGCTCGGCCATGACGAGCAGACCCTCAAACACCAGGTTATCCACCAGTTCAAACGGGCGCGTCATGCTGGGAACCATCTTCCAGCCCGCGCCACCGGCCATGATGCACGCAGGCTCCATGTGGCAGCGCAGGTACAGGTGCTGGTAGATGCGCTCCACCGCTCCGGCAATGGCGTAAGTGCCACCACTGGTCAGCGCATCACTGGTGTTGGTGGGGAAGTCCGTCACCGCGCCCGTGGGTACGTGCAGCCCTGCCGTGCCCGTCTCTAAGGCGTGCAGCATGATGCCGTGGCCAGGCAGTATCAGCCCGCCTAGGAACTGGCCGTGCTCATCCAGCGCATCGACGGTAACTGCCGTGCCCACCATCACCACCACCAAAGGCCGCGCCGTGCCGCGCTGCAAGATGCGCTTGCGTGCGCCAATCATGGCTACCCAGCGGTCAGCGCCCAGGCGCAGCGGCTGGTCGTAGCCATTGCGCACGCCCGCCTCTGCGGCTGAGGGCACAACCCACTGCGCGGCAATATCCCAGCCCAGCATTTGGTCGATTTGCTCGTGTACCCGTTTACGTGCTGCCTCGCTGGCCACGGCGCAGCCCAGCATCATGGTGGGGGCGGGCAAGCTGCTCCAAGGGCCTTCGGCCAGGCGCTCGATTTGCTCTAGGAACTCTGCCCCTTGCGCCAGCAAAGCAGCGCCGGGGTGGGGGGCTTCGTACATCGCCCACTTCAAGCGGGTGTTGCCTATGTCTATGGCCAGAAATGTCATAAGGTGGGCATTATCTAGGGTTTTATGGGCTGGGCAGAGCAAGCGGCCTCTGGGATGGCTATTTGCATTCCGGGCGCACCACCGCCTCACCGCCTATATCACCTGGCGGTGTACACACGCCCAATCCCAGATTGAACCCAGGAGCTTCTCACCCCTTCTGAGACAAGGCCATTTTTAAGCCGCTGTGGAGCTGGCCTAGGGCAGGGCGGTCTGCTGGGTTTTGGCAGCTTTCGCATAATCTGCGCCCATGATGCGGTTTTGCCCTACTTCTCTTCCTCCACTATCCACCGACTGGCGCTGCGCCCTGTGGCGTGTGCCCTGGG
>JAHAYB010000237.1 GCA_018384835.1 Comamonas sp. | reverse complement strand
GCACCACACCCAGCATATTGGGCAGGATGTGCTGCCAGGTGATTTGCCAGCGGTTTTTGCCGCAGACCAGCGCAGCCAGCACGTAATCGCGCGTCCATAGGCTGCGCCCCACAGCGCGAGACAGGCGGGCAAACACCGGGATGTTGAATAGCGCAATCGCTACTATCGCCCCGTGCAAGCCAGGCCCCCAGGCTGCGGCCAGCATGATGGCGGTAAGCAGAGCCGGAAATGCCAGGCCAAAGTCGCTAACGCGCATCACGAGGCTATCGACCCAGCCTTGGCGGGCGGCAGCCCATAGCCCTAGGCCACAGCCCAGCAGCAAGCCCAGCCCCACAGCCAGCAAGGCCACGCCTACGGCGCTGCGTGTGCCTACCAGTAACTGAGCGGCCACATCGCGGCCATAGGCATCGGTTCCCAGCCAATGCTGGGCGCTGGGGGGCAGCAGGCGGGCGGCCATATCGATGGCCTCTGCCGGGTGTGGTGTCCACAGCCAAGAGAGCAAGGCCGCGCCCAACACCAGAGCGCATAACAGCGCCCCCAGGCGCAGATTCAGGGGCTGCTGGCCAAAAGACAAAGCGGCAGGCATAGAAGCAGGAAAAGGAGAAGCGTGATGGTGCATGGCGAAACTCGAAACTTGAAACGCTTTGGTTCTTTAGCTCAATGGGGGTGGCGCTGGGTAATGCGCGGGTCTATCCAGGCGTAGAGCAGGTCGATACAGAAGTTCACCAACACCACCAACGCGGCCAGCAGCAATACACCGTTGCGCACCAGTACCAAATCACGATTGGCAATCGCTTGGAACAGCAAACGCCCCAGGCCAGGCAGGTAGAACACGTTCTCCACCACGATAGCGCCAGCCAGCAACTGGGCAAATTGCAGCCCCATCAGCGTTAGCACCGGCAGCATGGCGTTGCGCAGCACATGCCCCCACAAAATGGCGCTGGCTCCCAGCCCCTTGGCGCGGGCGGTGCGGACAAAATCTTCTTGCAGCACCTCCAAAATGGCAGAGCGGCTTAACCGCGCCAGCACCGCAGCCTGCACGGCAGCCAAGGCCAGAGTAGGCAGTATCAGGGCCTGCAAGCCAGGCCATAGGCCGCCGCCTTCTACCGCACTCCAGCCTGGAAAGCCGCCCGCAGGCAGCCATTGCAAGTGAATGGCAAACCACATAATCAACAGCATCGCCAGCCAAAAGCTGGGAATCGCCATGCCCAGTTGCGCCACCGCCATCAAGCCCGTAGCCGCTGGGCGTGGATGCCAAGCCGCCGCTGCCATGCCCACCACCAACGCCAGCACAGCGCTAACGGCCATCGCCAGCAAGGCCAGCGGCAGGGTGAGCGCCAAGCGCTCTAGCAGCAGAGGCAGCACGGGCTGGCTGTAGGCATAGCTCTCGCCCCAATCGCCTTGCGCCAGCCCCAGCAGCCACTGGCTATAGCGCTGCCAGGCGCTGTGCTGCAAGCCCAGTTGCTCGGCCAGAGCGGCCACGGCCTGGGGGTCGGCATCTGCGCCCATCAGCACCTGAGCGGCATTACCGGGCAACCAGTCCAGCACTACAAACACCAGCGCTGACGTAGCCAGCAAAGTCAGCAGCATAGAAAAGCTGCGCCGCACAAAATAGGCAAACATGGGCAAGAGTGGGATAGAAGAAGGGGAGGGGTGGAGTCCGCAAGGCGATTGGGTGTATCGCAAGCTACCGATAATGGCCGCCGCGCCCCTAGCGGTTAATACTGACTGGCAGTGGCTGGCGCAAAAACTGCCAAGGATACAAAAAAAGGAGTAGTGCAGTGGCACTCACCATCACCGAAGAATGCATCAACTGCGACGTGTGCGAGCCTGAGTGCCCCAATCAGGCAATCTCTATGGGGGCTGATTATTACGTGATTGACCCAGACAAATGCACAGAATGCGTAGGCCACTTCGACCAGCCGCAGTGCATGGAGGTCTGCCCTGTCTCCTGCATCCCCGTCCACCCCGACCACGTAGAAAGCCGCGAGCAGCTACTGGCGAAGTTTGAGCGCTTGCAGCGGCTAGCGGCGGTGTAGCTGCTGGTGCTTTCAGTACTCCAACACCCCGGCGGCTGGAATCACCAGCAATAGCTCAGAGTCATCGACCAGTCGGTAAATCGGCTGCTTACCAGATAGGCGTTCACTTTCATCCAGAATAATCTGTACCCCTTCACCTCGCTTGTCCATCATGGCGCTGCGGCCTGTGATGGTTTTGTCCGACTCGGGCACAGAGCACTTAGCTAGCAAGCTGGTAATGGCCTCGTTGCGGGCGGCCTGGCGGTAGGGCAGGCTTTCTACCGTCATGGTGTTGGGAATGGCACCGGGGGAATACAGCTCTAGCCGGTCGGCAAACATCCGCAGCCGGATTTTGGCTCCGTAGATGGAGTAATCGCGGTGTGCTACGGCATTGACCAGCGCCTCAAAGACAGCAGTCATGTCGTACTGGGGCAAATCGCGCCGCCCCTGGCTCTTGCTGGCGGCTGTCTTCATATTCTTGCGAACGAAATGGCAGGCGGTGAGCACCTGGGCATCTAGCGCCCCGGTGATGTCCTGCGCATCGATTTGGTAGAGCGCGTCGCCCTGAGGGGCAATATCCGTACCCCGATAGGCCACGGCCTGAATATAGGCATTGGGCAACCAGCGGCGTGGGTCGTTACTTGCCATTAGCACCCCAGCAATGGTTGGGCGAAGAATGCCATCGGCATCACGACGCGCCATAGCCAGCTTATCTAGCAGCACTTCGCGGCTGTCTTGTACGCGCTGGCTGGCAAAGCGCTGCCATAGTGCTGCGTCCAAATCATCTAGTGTGGCATCGGGTACGGGCTGTTCATCAAAGCGGATGATGCGGGCTTGGCTGCGCTGCTGAAAAAGGCGGGCTAGGTAGTCGGGAGCCATCTCGCGCTTGGCGCTGCCGATGCGGTGTAGATAGCCGCCGGGGCTGCGGTGGACAAACAGGCTGCGCGGCACATCGAGCTTGAGCACGGGTCTGGGCTGGCCTGCTGCATCTGGTAATTCCATGCGAGTGATGCTGAGCAGTAGGGGCGGGGTAATGCTATCCATGCAGACTTGATGGACAAAAGTTTCCACCGCATCTAACTGTTCCAGCGCAATACCCAGAACCTGTCGGCTATCGTCCACGCCTAGTACGCAAACACCTCCTTGGCTATTGGCAAATGCTGCCAGCTCATCGGCAAGGGAGTTTTTATGGGGTGCTGATACCTTTTGCCCGGCAAAGTGAACTTCTTTTAACTCCAGAAAAGAATCTTCGCCTAGACGAATTTTGTCGCTCAAGTCGGTGGTGCTATCAAACATATCAAGCCTTGTGTATGGATGCGCGAGAGGGTGCGTTGCCTGGCAATTTTCGCTGCTCTACTTGCCCTCTATGCCATAGAGGGTCTGTAACAACAAGCGCACCGGCGCAGGCAGCCCCAAACTCCCCCAAGCATGGGCAGACCACCATTGCCCTTCGGCGGCTGTGGCGTTGGCTGGCGTTAGGTCGGGTGCTGGCTCTGCAACTGTCAGCCCCTCTTGCGCTATTTCGACAATCACAGGGTGCAGATGCAGGTCGCGGTGGGTGAGTACATGCAGTTGCGCCGCTAGGTGTTGGCGCGGGGCATGGGCCAAACCCCGTTCGGCCAGCGCTTGTTGCAGCGCATCTTCGCTGGTGTAGATGGGCGGGCTGTGCAACCCCGCCCAAATGCCGCGCCCGCTGGCTTGGCTGGGGCGGCGCTCTAGCCAGACGGCATTGGCGCTGTTGCGCATGAGTAGCAGCCACCAGCTTTCGCTGCGGCG
>JAHAYB010000422.1 GCA_018384835.1 Comamonas sp. | reverse complement strand
TTCATTCAGTCTCTTGTCTACGCGCCGCATGAGTGGGCGGAAATAGCGCTGGCCATCTATTTCCACGGGCTCTTTGATGATGGCCAAACTTTTCAGATATTGTGACCCATCCCGCCCAAAAAACTCAGACGTGACAAAGCCCCGCTTTCCGGTGGGGGTTGCAACCGCGCTACTGAAGGTGTTTTCAAGCACCTAGTCTTTCGACCAGCTGACAATTTACCACGAGTCAACTACTCCGGTATGCCGAGGTTTCCTCGCTTACATCGCGCCGGCTGAACCTAGTAGTGCGTTTTTGCAAGTCGGAGCTCAACAGAAACCGGGCTTTCAGTTCGGACCAGGTCACCAGACCTGATGTCTTTTGACGTTGAATACGTGTACTGAGCCTGCCCCTTTTTGTGAAAGTTAATTTCTTTCTTCCGAATCAGCTAAAAAAATACGAATTCTGCACTAGGAGTTTGCATGCGCCCCGTAGAAGTCACAGAAGAAGCTATCATTCAAGCTGGCAATGAGCTGTTATCCGCCAATCGGAACATCACAGGCTTTGCGCTGCGCAAGGCCGTTGGAGGTGGCAGTGCACCAAGGCTTCGACAAGTCTGGGATGACTACGTGAGCAGTCAAGCCTTGGCAAAAGTTGAGCCAGTCGCTGAGCTACCGGTTGAGGTGGCCAGTGAACTGAAAGAACTGAGCGATGGACTCGTACAGCGCTTGCAAAACATGGCTGTTGGCCTGAACGATAAGGCAGTTAAAGCTGCAGAGCGCCGGGTCTCTGAACTGGTGAAGTCGGTGAGGGAGCAACGGGAGCAATCCGAGCGCGAGTTGTCAGATGCATCAATGGCTGTTGACGAGCTTGAAGCGCAGCTGGCTACCGCAGCTCAAGACAAAGAACTTTTGCAGTCCAAGCTCGATGAGGCCGTAGCCACCAACCAAATGCCGTCGGTTGAGATTGCCCAGCTGAAAGAGCGCCTGTTGGCTGCTGAGCGGGCGACAAAGGCAGCCAATGACCAGCATGAGACTGAACTGGCCACACTACAGGTCACCCTCAAGGAGCACTTGGCTGAGGTCGCAAAGATGCGTGACCAGTTGACGGCTGCAGATGCAGAGGTGAATAGCAAATCCCAAGCACTGGCCATTGAGCTCGCACAGGTACGTGAGCGACTGGCGGCGGCTGAGGCTGGAGCCCAGGTTGCTGGTCAGCAGTGTGCTGCCCAGACAGAGAAGGCCGAGAAGGCCATGGAAGAAGCAGCACGTTACGCGGGTCAGGTGGACGCGCTAGAACGCCAAGTCAAAGACCTTATGAACAAGCTCAGCTCAGCGCCCTGAACCGTGTGTTCTGCTCAATCTTGGACCACGCGCCGCTGTTGTGCTGGGCGTCTTGAGGTACGACGTTGGCCAGGCTGAAGCTCTGGGCCATCGCGGTGGGCGTGGGCATGTCTCCTGCCGGGGCCATGTGCCCGCGGCTGTACCCCGAGTTCTTGTAGGGGTCGCTTCAGGAAACGGAAAAAATCGTACGCTAAGCCGTCGTTCCACCCACCTGCCAGCTCTGGTATGACGTTGACGGTGTCAGTCTGGGGCACACCCTATCCTGATGTCAGGATAGGCAGGCTTGAAACGTCAGAATAGATTTGTCTTTTGTATTTCTTGACACCTGATACGAAAGGCCATAGATTTCTTCCTGACACTTTCACGTTTGGAGGAATCGTGCAGGGGCAACGCATCGGCTACGTTCGGGTCAGCAGCCTCGACCAGAACCCGCAACGGCAACTGGA
>JAHAYB010000412.1 GCA_018384835.1 Comamonas sp. | reverse complement strand
CCCGTGAGCGGAGCCAGAAAAGGCGACAGGTAATACAACCCGCCAAACAGGAAGGATGCCACCACCGATGCCAACACGCCCTGCATGACTACGCTCAATTTTTTGCCTCTTGCTTTACCGTTTTGCCCAAAAAAATGCCGCGCCTACCCGTGTGTGCGCAGCGGCGCAATTGTCCAAGATTTTCCCAAGCCCTATCTCTGCACAGCCGATGCCCATACATCTACTGCCCCCACTGCCTCCACCCGCCTTACCCTCTACGGGTAACGAAGCCGCAGCGCACCCCGATTTACACCTGGTGTACCAAGATGCGGATTTAGCTGTCGTCTATAAACCGGCGGGCTGGCTGGTACACCGCAGCAGCTTGGCGCGGCACGAAACCCGCATCACCTTGCAGCGCCTGCGCGACCAGTTGGGGCAGCATGTTTGGCCCGTCCACCGCCTAGACCAAGGCACTTGCGGCTTGCTGGTTTTTGCCCTGAACGCCTGGACTTGCCAGCAACTAGCGCAAGACTTTGCCGCCCAGCAAGTGGGCAAGCAGTACTTGGCCTTGGTGCGTGGCTGGCTGGCGCAGTCGCTAGAGGTAACGCACCCCCTGCGCCCGCAAGACGGCGCTCCTAGTGCACCCGCGCAAAGCGCACATACCAGCCTGCACCCGCTGGCTACGCTGGATTGGCCTCATGCCTTTGATGCACGCCACCCTAGCACCCGTATCAGCCTGGTGCTCGCCCAACCACACACCGGACGGCAGCACCAAATCCGCCGCCACTTAAAGCATGTGGCACACCCCATCCTGGGGGATAGCACCCATGGCAAAGGGGCACTAAACCGCTGGTGGGCGCAGCACCTAGGTGGCCAGCGCTTATGGCTGCACGCCCATGCACTGGACTTTACCCACCCACGCACCGGCCAAAGGCTGCACCTCGTGGCGCACTGGCAAGACTTGGCACACCTGCCCGAAGTGCAACAATGGCAGCACGCCTTGGCTTTGCCCGGCTGGCAGTGGCAGGCAAGCAGCCACTCTAGCGGTTTAGCACCCCCCTAAATTACCAATCAATCAACCACGTAACCATTGCAGAAACAGCCCCCCATGCACCTGAGCCATCACACACCCCCCACCGCTCCTACCACTCCCACTTCCCGGCAAGCCTTGCTGGCCGCCTGCGATACCCTGCTGGAGCCACAGCGCTTCAAAGACTACGGCCCTAATGGTTTGCAGGTAGAGGGCAAGGCGCAGATTCGCCACCTGGTTTCAGGCGTAACAGCCAGCCGCGCCCTGATTGAAGCGGCCATTGCTGATGGGGCAGATGCCATCTTGGTACACCACGGCCTGTTCTGGCGCGGCATGGATGGGCGCGTTACCGGCTGGATGAAAGAGCGCCTGCGCCTGCTGCTGGCGCATGACATCAACCTTTTGGCCTACCACCTGCCGCTGGATGCCCACCCCAGCCTGGGCAATAACGCCCAACTGGGGCAGCGCCTAGGCGTGCAGGCCGACGCAGTGTTTGGCGAGCAAGATTTAGGCTTGTTGGGTGCTTGCCAGTTTGCCAATCCCCAAGCGCTGGCCGCCCATGTACAGCAGGTGCTGGGGCGCAGCGTAACCATGGTGAGCGGTGCGGCAGATGATGCGCCCATTACCCGCCTGGGCTGGTGTACCGGCGGGGCGCAAGGCTTTTTTGAAAGCGCCATTGCCGCCGGAGCACAAGCCTATATCACCGGTGAAATTTCCGAGCCGCAAGCGCACTTGGCGCGGGAAACCGGAACCACTTTTATCGCCGCAGGCCACCACGCCACTGAGCGCTATGGCGCAGCCGCCCTAGGGCAGGCGGTGGCCGAGCAACTAGGCATTAGCCACCGCTTTATCGAGATTGATAACCCCGCATGAGCACTCACCTCACTGAAAACGCAGCATCAACCGCTGTGCCCATTGCCATCACCCAGGGCGATAGCGCGGGCATTGGGCCAGAAATCATCGCCCTGGCTTTTCGTGACCACCCCGAGGCCGTGCGCGGCTGCTTTGTTGCTGGGGATGTGGCCACTTTGCGCCGCGCGGCAACGGTGGTAGAGGGTGGCCAGCAGCCGCCCCTACCTGTAGCGCTAATTACCGACCCGCAAGAAGCCTGGCAAGTACCGCCACGCTGCCTGCCTGTGCTGCAACTGCCGGATATGCCCGCCCCCGCGCCCTTTGGCCACATCAGCGCCGAAGCGGGGCGCGGCGCAGCGCTGAGTGTGCAATGGGCGGCGCGGGCAGCTTTGCGGGGGGAAATCGCAGCCCTGGTCACTGCACCTTTGCACAAAGAGGCGCTACATGCCGC
>JAHAYB010000376.1 GCA_018384835.1 Comamonas sp. | reverse complement strand
CGCAACTGGATAAGGTGGTTTATCACAACCAATTGGGCACTCAGGGCGAACGGGTTGAGCGTGTGCGTGCCATTGCCAAAACGATTGCTAAAGCCATTGCCCAGAACTTGAATCAAGGCGCTGACAGCACCGAAATATTGGCGCAGGTTGATGAAGCGGCACTCTTGGCGAAAACCGACTTACTCACCGACATGGTGGGCGAATTTCCCGAACTGCAAGGCACGATGGGCGCGTACTACGCCCTGAACGACGGTCTGCCCAGCGCCGTTGCCCACGCTATCGAAGACCACTACAAGCCGCGTTTTGCCGGTGACGCATTGCCGCGTGGCACGGTCGGCTTAGTGGTGGCGCTGGCCGACAAGCTGGAAACCCTAGTTGGCATGTTTGGCATTGGCAATCTGCCTACTGGCGACCGCGACCCATTTGCTCTGCGTCGTCATGCGCTAGGCGTGATTCGTATGCTGGTGGAGCGCGATTTGCCGCTGGATTTGTCGCAACTGCTCACCAGCGCAGCCCCCGCGTTTGGCGACAAAATCCAAGACCCCAGCAGCGCCTTGGCCGACTTTATGTATGACCGCCTAGCCGTCAGCCTGCGCGAACAAGGCTTTAGCGCTCAAGAGGTGGATGCCGTGCTTGCTTTGCATCCGCAGCGCCTGTCTGATGTAGCCAAGCGCTTGGCAGCGGTACGCGCTTTTGCCGCTCTGCCCGAAGCCCCCGCTCTGGCCGCCGCCAACAAGCGCGTGGGCAATATCCTGAAAAAAGCCGATAGCGCCATCCAGCCCGAGGTCAATGAAACACTGCTGCAAGAAGACGCTGAAAAAGCCCTCTACGCCGCGCTGCAAAGCATCGTCCCCCAAGCGCAGCAGCAACTGCAAGCGGGCGACACCACCGCCCATCTGCAAACCTTGGCCGCCCTGCGCGAACCGGTCGATGCCTTCTTTGAGCACGTCATGGTCAACGCCGAGGACGCTGCGCTTAAAGCCAATCGTTTGGGCTTGCTGGCCAGCTTGCATCAAGCCATGAATCGAGTGGCGGAGTTGGCGCGATTGGCGGCTTAGAACGCGATTGCGCACCAAGACCGAGCGCCAAGCACCGACCTTGGTATTTTTGCCTTTTGTTCAACACCAGCAGCCCTGACCGCCTGGCACTTTTTGGCCACTAAGGCTGGGCTGCCCTAGCCCTTGGCTGCTTTTTATGCTGCTGCTTCTTTTGGTCAGCTTTGCCACTTCGCTGGTCAGTATGGCCTGGCTGATTTGGCAGGGTCGCACCCATGCCCAGCGCTATGGGCAGGATATGCCCCAGCGCTTTCACATTGGTCACACCCCGCGCTTGGGGGGGCTGGGGATGCTGCTGTCCTACTGGCTAGGGGCGTTGCTGATGCTGTGGCTGGGCAAGCACTGGGGCATTGCCGCCAGTTACCAGCAGGTAATTTTGCCCCTGTACCTGCTCACCCCCGCAGTGTTATGCGGCATTGCCGAAGATTGGAGCCAGCGCATCCCCGTGCGCTGGCGGCTGTTGGCGACGCTGGCCAGCGCTGTCGGACTGTGCCTGATGCTCGATTTACACATCCCGCGCCTAGATATTGCTCCGCTTGATGCCCTGTGGCTGGGCGCACCGTGGCTGGGCTGGGTGCTGGCGGTGCTGGCTATTGGGGGACTGCCCCATGCCTTCAACATCATTGATGGCTACAACGGCCTGGCGGGCATGGTGGCGCTGCTGGTGGGGATGGCGCTGATTTACGTCAGCTTGCTGGTCGGTGATAGAACCCTGGCTGCTCAGTTGGTGGTTTTTTTAGGAGCGACCGCCGGTTTTTTGGCCTGGAACTACCCCCACGGAAAAATTTTTGCCGGCGATGGTGGCGCTTACCTCTGGGGGCTGGTACTCGCTTATGGCAGCGTGACGCTGGTGTGCCGCCACCCGCAGGTCTCGCCCTGGTTTCCGATGCTGCTGCTGTGCTATCCGGTGTTTGAGACTTTATTTTCCATCTACCGCAAAAAAATTCGTGGCCAATCGCCTGGGCAGGCCGATGCTTTGCACCTGCACCAGCTTATCTTTAGGCGCATGGTGCGGGTGGTGCTCGATAACGATGATGAGGCCGAGGAAATGCTCAAGCGCAACAACCGCACCTCGCCCTATCTGTGGGGGATGACTTTGCTCACCGTCATCCCGGCTGCCCTGTTTTGGCAAAACAGCGTGTTGCTGATGCTGTGCTGCGCCTTGTTTGTGGTGCTGTATGTGTGGGCGTATTGGGCGATTGTGCGTTTTAAGCTGCCCAAAGGCTGGTAAGCCCAAGCCGAACCAAGCGCAAGCCCTATTACTTATTCTTTATTGCCGCACAAGGAGGGCTAGTTAGTGATGGCACAGGTATTAACGGCTCCGCATCCGGCGCTAACCCCCATGGCTTTTGTGCAAGCGGTGGTGCTGGCCTATCAGCGCCGAGGGATGAGTGCCCATGCCGCCTTAGCCGCCGCGCAGATTGCACCGGCTGCGGTGCAGCATGACAACGCCCGCATCACCGCCTTGCAAATGGAGATGCTGTGCCAACACGCCATGCAGGAACTCGATGATGAGGCGCTAGGCTGGTTCAGCCGCCGCCTGCCTTGGGGCAGCTATGGCATGTTGGCGCGTGCCAGCATCAGCAGCGCCAACTTGGGGCTGGCCTTGGCGCGTTGGTGTCGCCACCACAATTTACTGACCGAAGACGTGGTGCTGCAACTGCACACCCAAGGCCAGCACAGCCGCCTAGAGCTGCATTGCCTGCGCGAGCTGGGCGCGATGCAGGAGTTTTGCCTGCTCTCAGTGCTGCGCAATCTGCACGGCTTTGCCAGTTGGTTGGTGGATGCGCCCTTGCCCTTGCTACGCGCCAGCTTTCCGTTTGCAGCGCCTGCACATGCGCGTATTTATGGCCTGCTGTTTGAAGCGCCGATTTATTTTGAAGCGCGGCTTGCCAGCTTGCTACTGCCCGCCAGCGCCCTGGAGCAGCCCTTGGTGCGCGATGAGCGGGCATTAAGCGCCATGCTGGAGCGAGCCTTACCCATTCAGGTGCGCCCCTATCGCTCTAGCCAAGACATTGTGCAGCGGGTGCGCCAAGCCCTAACCGCCCACCCGCAATGCCAGCACACCGCCAACAGCTTGGCAGAGCTGTTGCACCTGGCTCCGCGCAGCTTGCACCGGCAATTGCAGCAGGCGGGTAAACCGTTGCAGACGCTCAAGGATGAAGTGCGCCGCCAGCGGGCGTGTGCCTTGCTAGAGCGCACCCAGCTCCCTCTCAAACGGGTGGCTCAGGCTTGCGGCTTTGCCAGCGAGAAGAGTTTTAGCCGCGCCTTTGCGCAGTGGCTCGGTCAGCCCCCGCACAGCTACCGAGAACAGTCCCGCCAGAAGTAAGCGCTCAACTGCTTAACTGCTTAATTGCGCTCAATTAGGTTTTAAGAAAGAACAGCAGCGCCATCACCAGCCCTGTGGCCACAATGCCCCAGCGCAACACCGGCGCAGGCAGCTTACGCGCCAGGCGTGCGCCGCCATAGCCGCCTGCGGTGGCGGCCACCATCATCAACAGCGCTTGTGGCCATTGCACGATGCCGCCTGCGGCATACACCCCCACGGCAATGGCGGTGAGTAGGGCAGAGACCAGGTTCTTCATACCGTTCATGGCATTCAGATTGGTCTGCCCCAGCAGGCCAAACAGCGCCAGGCACAAAATGCCCAGCCCGCCGTTGAAGTAGCCGCCATAAAAAGCCACAGCAAACATACCAATCGCCGCCTTGGTGGTGGAAGGCGCACTATGCTGCTGCCCCGCCACCCAGGCGCGTAGTTGTGGGCCAAAGGCAAACAAGGCCGTGGCCGCCAGCAGCAGCCAGGGCACGATTTTGTTGAACATCTCGTTAGACGTAACCAGCAGCAGCGCCGCACCGCCTGCGCCGCCAATCAGCGCTAGGCCAATGCTTTGCCCCATGCTCAAGCCCGGTGGCGCGGCCATGTCGTCCTTAAAGCCCCAGGCGCTGGCGGCATAGCCGGGCAGCAGCGCCACCGTGCCCGTGGCATTGGCCGTGACCGGCGGCACGCCGGTAAAAACCAGGGCGGGCAGCGTCAAAAAGCTGCCGCCGCCTGCCACCGCATTCAATGCCCCAGCCACAAATGCCGCTGCCAGTAACAGCACAATGTGGGTGGGCGGGCCCAACCATTCCATATTTGTCTCCTTGCTGCCCCCTGTTGTGGGGGAAAGGGGCTATCTTAAAAGCAAGACAGGCCGCTTACCTTCAAGGCAAGCGGCCTGTGCGTTCGCTTGAAACGCTGGGGCTGTAAGGCTTAGGCTTTCTTGGCCTCGATTTTTTCCCAGCAATCAATGGCTTCGGCGCAATACATCAAAGCCGGGCCGCCGCCCATATAGACGCAAATGCCTAGCATTTCATCGAGCTCGGCGCGGGTTGCGCCCAGTTTGTGCAAAGCCTGCACGTGAAAGCCAATGCAGCCCGAGCATTTTTGCGTGACACCAATGGCCAGGGCAATCAGCTCTTTGGTTTTGGCATCAATTGCGCCATCGGCCATCGAGGCTTGCACCATCTGGGCAAAACCCTTCATCACATCGCTTTGCGATTGGCGAAAAGTCTTCAAGGCGTTGTTGATATTGCCGGTCAAGCCAGCATGGTCAAAAGTACTCATGAAAAAAACTCCATAAAGAGAGTGGGGGGATTGCAAAGGTACAACAGTTACAAACTTTGTACAGTATAAGCAGTGCCAAGCAGGTGGTGCGCCTGAACGGTGATTGGGTCTGTATGCCGCAGTTGCTTGCACATAGGTTTGCCTCAGCGTGCTTTAGGGATGCTTGGCGCACTTGGCCTGTGGCGTTCTTATGGTGAGGGTTTTTTTATGACTACTACGGCTACTACGGCTATTACGGCTACGACGACGGTGACTTCTTCTTTTCCTTTACCTCAGCCGGCCTCTGCTGCCCCCTCGGGCTTACCGTTAGCGGCTGCGCCTAGTATTGATTTGGCGGTCATGCGCACCCATGCTGGCGAGGTGGTGAATGTGCTCAAGCTGCTTGGCAATACCGACCGCCTGCTGTTGCTGTGCCAGTTAGCACTGCAAGAGCGCACGGTTACCGACCTTGAACAGCTCACCCATATCCACCAGCCCAGTTTGTCGCAGCAGCTAGCGATTTTGCGGCGTGAGGCGGTGGTCACCACACGCCGCGAGGGTAAGTTTATTTGGTACCAGCTCAGTGACCCGCGCATTGTGCGGCTCATGGAGCAGTTGCAAGTGCTCTACTGCCCCGAGGAGCTGCAAGCGGCTGCCACTGCCACTGCCACTGCCACTGCCACTGCGGCCACAGTGCAGCAGTCAGCAGCAGGTGCTTAACTATCTTAACTATCCAGCGCGTAAGGGTCGTCATACCCCATTTCCCGCAAGATGGCGGTTTCGTAAGCCTCCATCTCTTGGGCATCCTCCAAGCTGGTTTCGTGGTCCCAGCCTTGGGCGTGCAGCGTGCCATGCACCAGCAAGTGGGCGTAATGCGCCTCTAGGCTTTTGCCCTGCTCTTGTGCCTCGCGCTCTACCACGGCGGCGCAGAGCACCAAATCAGCCAGCACCACGGGCTGTTGCTGGTAGTCAAAGGTCAGCACATTGGTGGCGTAGTCTTTGTGGCGGTATTGCTGGTTGAGCTGCCGCCCCTCCTCAGCGCTGACGATGCGCACGGTGATTTCGGCATCGTCGCTTAGGGCGTGGCGTATCCAGCGGCGCACACGGTGGCGCTGGAGCACCTGGCGGTGTAGCGCCGCCTGCTCTTGCAAGTCGCGGCCAAACTGGAGGGAAAGGGTCAGTTGCTGTAGTGCCATGGCAGTGCTTGGGGTACTTTCAGTGCGCTGTGTTTTAGATAAAGCTGCGCAGCTTGTCCGAGCGGCTGGGGTGCTTGAGCTTGCGCAGCGCCTTGGCCTCAATTTGGCGAATGCGCTCGCGTGTTACGTCAAACTGCTTGCCCACTTCTTCCAGGGTGTGGTCGGTGGACATTTCAATGCCAAAGCGCATACGCAGCACCTTGGCCTCGCGGGGGGTGAGGCCATCCAAAATATCTTTGACCACATCGCGCAGACCGGCTTGCATGGCCGCATCAATCGGGGCGGTGTTGTTGGTATCTTCGATGAAGTCGCCCAGGTGGCTATCGTCATCATCGCCAATGGGGGTTTCCATGGAAATGGGTTCCTTGGCGATTTTCATGATTTTGCGGATTTTGTCTTCAGCCATTTCCATCTTTTCGGCCAGGATGGAGGCATCAGGCTCAAAGCCAAATTCTTGCAAGTGCTGGCGCGAGATGCGGTTCATTTTGTTGATGGTCTCAATCATGTGAACCGGGATGCGAATGGTTCGCGCTTGGTCGGCAATTGAGCGGGTAATGGCTTGGCGAATCCACCAAGTGGCGTAGGTGGAAAATTTATAGCCCCGGCGGTATTCAAATTTATCGACGGCTTTCATCAGGCCGATATTGCCCTCTTGAATCAAATCCAAAAATTGCAGGCCGCGATTGGTGTATTTTTTGGCGATAGAGATGACCAGGCGCAGGTTGGCCTCAATCATTTCTTTTTTGGCATTGCGGCTAGCGCGTTCGCCATCGTTCATGCGCTTGTTAATGCGCTTGAGCTCTTCCAGCGGCACAACGACCTTGGTTTGGATGTCCAGCAGCGCCTGTTGCAGCTCTTGCACATCGGGGATGTTGCGCCCCAAGATAGCGCTGTAGGGCTTACCGGCAGCGGCATGTTTCTCAACCCATTGCAAGTTGAGCAAGTTCGCGGGGAAGTCGTTAATAAACTGCTCTTGGGACATGCCGCAGCGCTCGACAATGATGCGGCGCAATTCGCGCTCTTTTTGGCGCACATCATCGACTTGGGCGCGGGCAAGGTCGCATAGCTTTTCAATGGTTTTGGCGGTAAAGCGAATGCCCATTAGCTCTTGCGTAATGGATTGCTGCACTTTGATGTAGGCGGGCGTACCCCAGCCGTCTTTGCCATAAGCTTTGTGCAGTTTGTCAAATTGTTGCTGCATACGGTCAAAGCGCACTAAAGCCTCGGTTTTCATGGCTTCGAGCAGGCGTGTCATGGCTTTGGTACCGCCGTCGTCGTCATCGTCGTATTCGTCTTGGTCTTCTTCGGCGACGTAGTCATCGTTTTCATCCACGTCGGTAAAGCCATCGACAACGGCAGAAATGAGCACCTTGCCTTCTCGAATTTCCTCAGCCATGGACAGCACCTCGGCAATCGTGGCGGGGGAGCTGGAGATGGCCTCCATCATGTCCATCAAGCCGCCTTCGATGCGCTTGGCAATTTCAATTTCGCCTTCGCGGGTCAGCAGCTCTACCGTGCCCATTTCGCGCATGTACATGCGCACG
>JAHAYB010000348.1 GCA_018384835.1 Comamonas sp. | reverse complement strand
GCAAAAACACCTGCTTCAAATGCCGCATATAACGCGCCACCACCGTCGTCAGTAGCCCCGCGCCAATCACCAGATAGACGTATTCGGGGTGCTGCGTCCAGCCAATCGGGTAATGCCCCAGCACCACGTCGCGAATCGTGCCACCGCCCAGGGCGGTGACAAAGGCAATCACCACCACGCCAAAAATATCCATCCTGCGCCGCCCGGCGGCCAATGCGCCAGACATGGCCTCGGCTGTAATGGCCAGCAGGTAAATCACCAGCATCATGCTGAGTTGGGAGAGCTGGAAGGATTCCAGTAGAGAGGTGGAGGGCAGCATGAGGAGGAAGGAAAGTAAGTAAGTCGCCCGCCAGAGCGAGACCCGGCTGACAGCGCTAAAAAATCAAGCTGGCTGCTGCTCGTTGAGCGAATTTGTCACTCACTAGGCGGCACATAGCCCGCCACCGCATCCGCCCCATCGCCAAAAAAGTGGCTTTCCATCTGCTTGGCCAGGTATTGGCGGGCGCGGGCATCGGCCAGGTTCAGGCGGTTTTCGTTGACCAGCATAGTCTGGTGGCGCAGCCAATCTGCCCAAGCTTGCTTGCTCACATTTTGGTAGATGCGCTTGCCTAGCTCGCCGGGATAGGGGGGCTGAGCCAGACCTTCGGCTTCTTGACCGAGTTTTACGCATTGCACCATTCTTGCCATGATTTTTTCCTCCTGATTCGTGGTTGTCGTTGGGGTTGCGATATTTTCTGTGCCGCTTTACGCCGTTTGCAGCAGGCGGGCAATCAGCGCCCCTTCTGCTGGGGCGGCCAGAGGCACGCGCACACGCACGGGGTTGCCGGGGGCGACTTGCACAGGTTCACCGTCCAGGTTGAACATTTGCTCTAGCTTCAAGGTGCGGTTGCCGCTGGGGTGGATGACTTCAATCGTGTCGCCCACGGCAAAGCGGTTCATGGTTTCAATTTCTGCCATGCCGCTATCGCTGTCGTAGCCGCGCACCTGGCCGACGTAGTGGCTGCGCTGCAAAACGCTGGTGCCGGTTTCGTAGTTTTGGTAGTCGTTAGCGGGGCGGCGCTCCAGCAGGCCGCCGGTGTAGCCACGGTTGGCCAAGCCTTCCAGCTCGGTAATCAAATGGGGGTTGAAGGGGCGGCCAGCCACGGCATCGTCAATGGCGCGGCGATAGACCTGCGCAGTGCGGGCAACGTAGTACAGGCTTTTGGTACGGCCTTCAATCTTGAGCGAATCCACGCCGATTTTGACCAGGCGCTCTACGTGCTCTACAGCGCGTAAGTCCTTGCTGTTCATGATGTAAGTGCCGTGCTCGTCTTCCATGATGGGCATCAGCTCACCGGGGCGGCCTTTTTCTTCTAGCAGATACACCTGGTCGGCCAGGGGGTGGCGCTGGCCATCGCCCACAGCGCTGGAAAACTGGCTGTCCGCATCTTCGCGGGATTTGCTAAAGCTAAAGCCCTCGGGCATGGGGGTGGCCAGAGCTTCGCCGGTGTTGGGGTCGACAGCGGCATCGTGGGTTTTGTATTCCCAGCGGCAGGCGTTGGTGCAAGTGCCCTGGTTGGGGTCGCGGCGGTTGAAGTAGCCCGACAGCAGGCAGCGCCCGGAGTAGGCAATGCACAGCGCGCCGTGAACGAATACTTCCAGCTCCATATCGGGGCATTCTTGGCGGATTTTTTCAATCTCGTCCAGGCTCAATTCACGCGAGAGGATGATGCGCGACACGCCCATTTTTTGCCAAAACTTGACGGTGGCGTAGTTGGTGGTATTGGCCTGCACCGAGAGGTGGATTTCCGTTTCTGGCCATTTTTCTTTGACCATAGCAATCAGGCCAGGGTCGGCCATGATGAAGGCATCAGGCTTGCAGGCAATCACCGGCTCAATGTCGCGCAGATAGGTGCGCACCTTGTCATTGTGGGCAATCAGATTGCTGGTGACGAAGAATTTTTTGCCACGAGCATGGGCTTCTTCAATGCCCTGGGCGATTTGCTCCAGGCGAAACTCATTGTTGCGCGCGCGCAAGCTGTAGCGCGGCTGGCCGGCGTAGATGGCATCCGCGCCAAAGTCGTAGGCGGCACGCATTTTGTCTAGCGAGCCAGCAGGGAGCAGCAGTTCAGGGGCTTTCATGCTTGTGCAGGGGTTCCAGTGTCATCAACATCAACAAAGGGGGCAATTGTCGGGGATAACACTAGCATCTAGGGCGCAGGCAGCACTAATCGCTGGGAGCCTGTAGGGGTGCTGATGCGGACTTCCCGCGCCGTAATGGCGACAATTTCCAGCCCATCGGCCAGATGCTCGCCCACGCGCAGGGCACGCGGGGGCTGTGTGCCTTGTTGCAGCAGGGCGTGGGAGGTTTGCGCCGCGCTGGCGTGCACAATGCCCAGCAGCCGCCAGCCTTGCACCAGCTCAGGCGCTGGCACTGGCGCTGGGGCAGAGCGGCGCGGCGCGGCCACCTGCGCCGCCGCCCCGCCTGCCTGCAACACCCGCTGCACATCAGGCAAAGCATGGTTTGCGCCAACAGCCTGGGGCGGCTGCGCTACATTTGGCAACTGTGCGCTGGGGCTGCCCAGCCATAAGGTGGTGGCTAAAGCCGCTGCGCCAGCCCACAGCAAAAAACTCGCTATACGGTGCATTTGCAGTCTTTCCTGATTGAGAACGTGCTTACTAACTTTTTAAGATTGATGTTGAACCTCACCCACTCCCCCCACTGCGCCCCCCGCCTATCACACCCATCACGCTCGTCACGCTCATCACGCCTAGGTACGCAGCTTCAGCGCGGCTTTACGCTGTTGGAGCTGATGATTGTGGTGGTGATTATTGGCGTTTTGGGCGCGTTGATTGTGCCCAGCCTGATGGACCGCCCCAACGAAGCGCGCGTCACCGCCGCCAAAACCGATATTGCCAGCATCATGCAGGCGCTCAAGCTCTACAAGCTGGACAACCACCGCTACCCCACGGCAGAGCAAGGCTTGCAAGCCCTGGTGCAGCGCCCCAGCAGCGCTCCCGCCCCCGCCAACTGGAAGCCCTACCTGGAAAAACTCCCGCAAGACCCCTGGGGCAACCCCTATCAATACCTCAACCCCGGCGTAAAGGGCGAGGTCGATGTGCTCAGTTTTGGCGCGGATGGCCGTAACGGCGGCGAGGGTTTTGATGCCGATATTGGCAGTTGGCAATAAGCCCCACCAGAGCGGCTTTACCTTACTGGAGCTGATGCTGGTGATGGCGATTATGGCCATCGTCACCGCCGGGGTGAGCTTGGCACTGCCTGCACCAGAGACACGCCTACTCGGCCAAGCGGGCGAGCGTCTGGCCGCCTGGCTGGAGGTGGCGCGTGCCCACTCCCGCGCTAGCGGCCTGCCCGTGGTGCTGCGCCTGCAAACACCCAGCGCCCCCGGCCAGCCCGCCTTGCTGTGGCAGGGGCTGCCCCCCCAGCAAAGCCTGCCCAGCCAGTGGGAGGATGCCAGCATCCAAGCCGCGCCAGCGGTGCTTATCTTAGGGCCAGAGCCGGTGTTGCCACCCCAGCAAGTGCGCCTGTTCTGGCAGGGCAAGCCCGGCGCTAGCCTGGTCATCGCCAGCAATGGCGCAGCGCCCTTTACCGTGCAAAGCGCGGAACCCACCCCTGCCCCATGATGGCCGCCCGCTGCTTTCGTTACCGTAGTCGGCCTACTTTGCCGCGCCCCGCCCTGGGGATGACCTTGGTGGAAGTGCTGATTGCCCTGGCCATCAGCGCCATAGCCCTCCTGGCCGCCAGCCAAGCCATACAAGCCAGCACCCACGCCCTAGAGCGCCAGCGCCAAGTCACCCTGGCGCAGCTATGCGCGGACAACATCCTGGCGGCCTTGCAACTAGGCGGGCGCTACCCCGGCATTGGGCAAATGCAAAGCAGTTGCACCCAGTTGGAGCAGGAGTTCACCGTGGTGCTGCACACCTCGGCCACGCCCAACCCCAGTTTTCGGCGGGTGCAGGCGCAGGTTTTGCAAGATGGGCAATCCATTTTGTCGGTAGCCACCGTGGTGGGGCGGTATTGATGGCCGCTAGCCGCATCCGCCCGATTCAGCCCATGCGCCCCCACGGCTTTACCTTGGTAGAGCTGCTGCTGGCGCTGGCGGTGCTCGCCATCATGGCCAGCATGACTTGGCTGGGCATGGATGCCCTGCTACGCACCCGCGCCCATAGCCAAGCACATGGGCAATGGCAGTCGCAACTGCATGTGGCTCTGAGCCAATGGCATACCGACTTAGACCAAGCCTTTATGCCCAGCGGCGCAGCGCCTATGGGCTGGGATGGCAAGGTGTTTCGCCTCACCCGTCGGCAAAGCCCGGAACAAGGCGCTGCCGCCACCGTCGTGGCCTGGGCGGTGCGCTCTGACGGCCAGAGCCAGCAATGGATGCGCTGGCAATCCCCCCCCTTGACCCGCATGGATGAATGGCAACAAGCCTGGCAAGCCGCCGCCAATTGGGGGCGCGGCGGCGCTTTAGAGAACAGCTTGGCGCTGCTGCCCGCCCAAGATATGCAAGTGCTGCTGTGGGTGGGCAATGCTTGGGTGAATGCGCAAAGTTCCGCCAACCTAGAGCAAGCGAGCAACAGCGCCCACCAAGCCCTGCCCCAGCGACTGCTGCGCCGCATCAACCGCGCCGCCCAACGTGCCCAGCCCCTGGGCGTGCGCCTAGAGCTGCACAGCAGCCGAGGGCTACTCACCAAAGACTGGGCGGCTGCCCAAGCACGCCAGCCATGACATCTACGCCCCCCGCTCTGCCCCCTCCTACCCATGCCCCCGCCAGCCTACCCAAGCAATGCGGCGCAGCCATTTTGCTAGCGATGGTGACGGTGGCACTGGTTGCCAGCATAGCCAGCGCCAGCATGGCCGACTTGTGGCGCAGCGCTGAGGTAGAAACCGCCGAGCGCCACCGCCAACAAGCCTTCTGGCTGCTGCGCGGGGCGCTGGACTGGTCGCGCCTGCTACTACGCCAAGATGCCCAAGCCGCACCACAAACCGACCACCCGTCCGAACCCTGGGCACTGCCCCTGCAACCCACTGCCTTGGGCAGCTTTCTAGCCGCGCAAGGCGGCAGCCACACCGTCAGCGATGCCAGTAGTGATTTGGCCGATGCCTACCTAGCCGGGCAAATGCAAGACCTGCAAGCGCGGCTCAATCTGCTCAATAGCGTACTTGACCAAATCCCGCGCCGCCCCGAGCACCAGCGCCAGGTACGCGCCCTATTCCATCAACTGGGGCTGCCCCAGGACGAGGCCAATGCCCTGCTGCAAGGCTTAGACCAAGCCAACAGCCCCGAGCTGCCCCAGCGCCCGCTCATGCCCCAGCGCTTAGAAGACTTAGCCTGGCTAGGCATCAGCAGCACCAGCATTGCCGCCCTGCGCCCCCATGCCAGCCTGCTGCCGGTAGCTACCCCGGTCAACCTGAATACCGCTAGCGCTGCTGTGATTGCTGCCGCCCTGCCTGCCGCTGTAGCAGAACAAGCCCCAGTACAAGCCCTGTTGCAAGCCCGCCAGCGCAACAGCATTGCCAACCTAGAGCAAGCCCGCGAGCTCCTGGGGCTGCAAGCCGATGACCTAGCGGCGGAATATTTTTCCGTTAATAGCCAATACTTTGAGGCCATAGGCCAAATCCGTATTGAAGACACCGCCCTGGCCATGCAAGCCCAATTGCAGCGCACCGGTACGCAAGTGCGCGTGCAATATCTGCGTAGTAGTGGTATTGCGTGGGAGGCTGGTAGTGCGCCTTGACATGTGTTTTCAGCACCGCTATCAAAGCACCGTTGTTTTATTGCCAATACTCAATAATCAGGGGTTTAACCGCCTTGACAAATGCGGGGGGGGGGTAGTTTCGCCGGTTGCCAAGTGCTCTTTCAGCCATTAAAAGCCGTCTAAACCGTATGTTTGGGGCACTTGGGGCAGGCATTTATCCACCCATCTTGGAGCTAACCGGCCATGGCACGTGTATTTTTAGATCCCCAGGACACGAACTATATTGTCTCTAACCCCAACACCAGCGTTTACGGCAACAACAGTGCCGCCCAGCCACAGACTGTTACGCTCACCAGCAGCGCCGCCAAGGCCGATATCGACCAAAACATTGCACGTGTCAACCTAGCGGGCAATATTGAAGATTTTGCGTTTAAGTCCACCGGTAACTTGCTGGAAATTTACGACAGCGCAGGCACGCTGCTAGCCAGAGTAGCCATCCAAATGAGTGAGGAAGGGACGGCTCTTGGCACCAACAGCGGTGTATTTAATGTGCAGATCAACACCGACATGGGCAGCGAGAACGCAGGTGCGATCACCATCGGTGGGCAGGCAGTGCCCCAGGCACAAGAGGGCGATGACACCCCACCGGCCAAGGTAGAAAACCCTGCACCCGTGCAACCGGTGGAGCCTGTAGAGCCAGAGCCTGAACCAGAGCCAGAACCAGAGCCTGA
>JAHAYB010000337.1 GCA_018384835.1 Comamonas sp. | reverse complement strand
TAGGAAAGCCGGGGACTTGCCCGGCGGGCAAGCGAAGGCTTCAACGCGGGCGGCGGTCAGTCTGGCGCGGCTGGGTGCTTCGGACATGGCGGGCGGTTCCTGTGCTGGAAATCTGTAGGCAATCTGTAGGCAAATTCACCAAGAACAGGCGAATCCCAATCAACGCTTGCACCCCGTTAAAGTAGTGCAAGTTGTTGATTCACATGGATTCTATCTACTTCAATCAACACAAGCAAACGCCCTATTCCCCTCATTCGTAATGAGAAGGTCGGGGGTTCGATTCCTCTCTCCGGCACCAAGGCGCACAAGGAGACCCCGCTATTCAAGGAATAGCGGGGTTTTTTCTTTTCCGTCCGATGTAAGGGCGGATGTAAGACGATTTCGGGAATGCAGCCACTGGGCAATCGGTGTTAGCCCCCACACGTCGAAGCCGGATGGCCAGCAGAAGCTCTGCTTTTTCATCCGCGGCGCTGGCGTCATCAGTCGGCGTTCTCTTGGAACTTCTGCACCGTGGTGGTGAACACGCTGCCATAGTCCTTGCCAAGCAGATTCACCGACACTGCCGCAATGGCCCTGATGCCCACCGCGTGGAGGGTGTCGACGATTTGCCTATCGAGGTCGTTGTGGTCGGTCAGCACCAGCACTGTCGGGTTGTTCAAGCCCGTGCTGTCTGCCCGCACCATACGGGCTGGCAGCGCCATGGTCAGCGACTTGCCGCTGCCCTGTGGATAGGCAGGGTTTGTCTACGGGACCAGGGGTAGTCAAGCCTACGGCACCGGGAGAAGTCCATCGCTTTCTGTACGTTAAGCTAGCAGGTTGCTAGCGTTTTACTCACAGGATTCTTGCGATGGCCGTTGCCAAATCTCAGGTTGTTAGTGTCCGCGTAGAGCCTCCCATCAAAGCAGCTCTGCAGCTGGCAGCTGAGCGAGAGATGCGCAGCATCGCCAACATGGTCGAAGTTATGGTGGTTGCGTACTGTCGCGCACAGGGTTATCCCCTTCACGGAGTGCCAGAAGACACCTTGGCAAATACCAGCTTGCGAGGAACCGCCAAGTGACAGCAGAGCGCCAGGCACTCCTTGAACAGCTTGGTTTTCGCTTCGGCATCAACGGCCCGCACGCAGCGCGCACCATGATGCTGGACGACTTGCGCCTGCTGCTGTCGCACACACCGCTGCAAGCCACACGCGCCGACTACATCTCGGCGGTCGTCGATGCCAACGTGCTGGGTAAGCCCACCCGCAAGGCGCGTGAACTGGCCCTGCGGCACATGGCTACCTTGTACGCCCTGGACTCTGGTAATCCCATCTTCCGTGCACTTCGTCGGCTGTGGCCGCTCGACGAAGCAGCCCAGCCTTTGCTGGCCTTGGCCGTGGCTCTGGCACGCGACCCGCTGTTGCGTGGCACGCAGCCCTTCATTCTCGGGCAAGTGGCTGGTGCTTCAGTGCCGCGGGAGGCCATGGACGCCTTCCTCAATGCCACACACCCTGACCGTTTCAGTCCTGCATCACTGAAGTCGTTCGCGCAAAACGTTGCCGGAACTTGGACGGCCGCTGGCGTACTTCACGGGCGCGTGCGCAAAACACGCGCCGTGGTTCAGCCATACCCCGAGACCGTGACACTGCTGTTGTTCCTGGGCTATCTGGAAGGCCGCACGGGGCAGCGTCTTTTCTCTTCCGATTGGACTAATTTGTTGGGTTGCTCACTGGATGAGCTGGAGGCTCTCGCAACCTCTGCGTCTCATCGGGGCCTGATGGTTTTCATGAACGCTGGCGGCGTCCAGGAAGTGCGCTTTCCCGGCTACCTCACATTTGAAGAAGAACAAGTCCGTCAGGAGGTTTCACATGTCGTCTAAGGTCGCCAAGCTGGTGTCCGCTTACCGCCAGCACCTCACTGTGCCCTGGCAGGCCGGCCTTGCGGCTATCCAGCGTGTCATCTTTGCCGTTTATGACAAGACCGACGAACTGCGCCTGCGCGCCAACGTCGAAGAGTTTGCCCTGGTCACCCAGCAGGCCGGCAAAAAGTGGCTGCTGCTGGACTTGACCAACGCCTTCCCCGAATGGATGGCGGCCCAGGAATACCGTGACGCTTACTTCGAGTCGCCAGAAGACCTGGCTGGCTACCAAGCTGGCGAACTCACCGAATTCATTGCTGACCTTACCACCCAGCTGAAGAGCCGCATCAGCGCTGAAGCAGACGCTGATACCGTTGTGGCTCTCATGGGCGTTGGCACGTTGTTCGGTTTGGCGCGCGTGTCATCGGTAGTCGAGGGCATCAAGGAGGCCGTGGAGGGCCGCCTGCTGGTCTTCTTTCCTGGCGAACACCATCCAGAGAACCACACCTATCGGCTGCTGGATGCGCGCGACGGGTGGAATTACCTGGCCGTGCCGCTACTGGCCAAAGACTAGGGCGTGTCATCAATCAACGCCGCTACAGTTGAAAGCTACGGCCCCGGCGGCAAGTAAAGGCGATGCAAGTAAAGG
>JAHAYB010000331.1 GCA_018384835.1 Comamonas sp. | reverse complement strand
GCAGATTGCCGCTCAATTTGCTCCAGCGTTTCCGCAATCAACTCCGCCTCCAAGCGATTGGTGCGCCGAGGCTGGTTACCGTCCATATCTTCACGGTGAATTTGATTGTTTAGGTTGTAGGTTGTGTCCACCCACAGTGCATGGTCGCCCGGAGTGAGCAAGGGCGAGGCACCGTCCACACTCTTCAATGTCAATCCGTGAATACGACGAAGTTTCGGGTCAGGATCATCGTCAGGTCGAAGGAGGCCGCATTCCAACTGCCCCTCGTAAAAGTGGTTCACCATCGCCATGATTTGCGGGTGCATTCGGAACTGCACACTGAGTCGTGCGCGGATCGCATCGTCCGCCATCTCGAAATGCGACTTGAACAACGAGGCTGTGACCATTCTCTCGAAGCGGCGTAGGTTGTCGCGGGTCAGCAAGGCTTGCGCTTCGGCAACCTTGCCAGCGCTGTATTCCTCTGCACTGGCCGCTTCGCTTTCTTCTACTTCATCCATGAAGCTACGAGCTTCGTCGCCTTCCTGAAACAGCGGCGGCAACTGGCGGTGGTCGCCCACCAACACAGCGCGGCGCGCACGCATCAAGGGCATCAGCAATTCCAGCGGAGTGGCCTTGCTCACCTCGTCAATGATGGCAACATCAAAACTCGTCTGCCCGGCATCGTCCAACGTGCGTTCGTTTTCATTGCAGCTAATGGCCACCACATTACAGCTCGCCAGAAAATCCGCGCCCAGATGCTGCCAATCTTCTTCTGCGGCGTTGTTGCGGCTCAAATCGCGTTTCCAATCATCCAGCAACGGCCCCCATGTCTGGCGTTGATGTTGCTGGCTGGCCTGACGTTGCTCCAAGACCTTGATGACTTGGGCAACAGTTTCGACGCGCTGCGACAAGGTCGCAGCAGGTTCCAGCGGCAAGCGGTTGCCTTGCGTGATTGAATGATCCTGCAACAGGGCCTGAACCTTCTGCTCATGCTGTCTGCGCTGCTCGACCCAGTCATCGATCTTGCTTTGGGCGTTGCGCTCCTGGTTCCGCGCGGCTCGCACAAGGCCATCGTTCGGGGCTTCAGGTGCGGGTTGCGACAATTGAGCCTGCGTGGATTGCTTCACGATTTCGATGGCCTGATCGATGACCGGCCGCGTCCTCTCCAATGCAGTTAGGCTGGCATCCATTTCGTCTGCCAGTTGAGTAGCGTTCTTAATCGGAGCGCACCATTCGGACGCTTGGCGAAACAGACTGTCATAACGGCTGCGCTCCAAGCCCACACCAACCTGCTCCAACTCTTTGAGCTCCTTGCGCGCGGCTCTCCAATCATCTACGTAAGCATCGTCCTTCTCCATCTGCTCCTCCAAGGCTTTGACCTCGCTTCGGAGCGATTCAATACGTAACCGGGTGCTGGCATCCTGAATCGGGGCGCCCGCTGCTTCGCGAAGACGACGGATGTCCGCAGCAATAGCTTCTCGCGCATTCGTGAAACGCCGCCACGCGGCCAACATATGCGCCAGCATTGCGCCCCGACTGCTTGCATCGGCCAGCCAATCGTCCATCGAAAATTTCACGAGCAATCCTGCAGCCTCGCAGGAAGCAAGGCCTTGCACCAGATTTCTGGCAGGCGCTTCCACATCCCGCAAGTCGCCATGCAACGTTTCGGCTTCGCCATGCAGCAAGGCCTGAATGCTGTGTAGGCGCTGACGTTTGGCCTTGTCCTCCTCCAGCAGCGCGCAGGCAGCGTCATACGCCTGCTGTGTCTGCGTTGTCTGGCTGCGGGCCGATGCAAAGTCCGCTTCAAGCTGCCCGCGTCTGCTGGTCAGCTCCTTCTCGTCGTGCAACACAAAAGCCGCGCGGTCATGCCACTCCAGCAAGAGACGCAAGTCTTCGTCAGCACGCTTCCACACCACAAGACGGTCTTCGGTTTGCCCGGCCAAGGCCTTATAGTAACGCTGCAAGGATGCTTGCCCCGCGAAGGCTGCTCCATCTTCTGTCACCTTGCGTTCATTTCGTGCCAACCGCACTACGCGCAAGGAACCGTCATGCCCCAACCTATCCAGCGCATTGTCCACTGCGGTATGCGCCTGAGATGCCAGCAGTACCCGCTGCCCGCGCCGCGCCAATTGGACGATGGCTTCCGCGATCACTGTAGTCTTACCCGTGCCAGGCGGCCCTTGAACCAAGCATAAATCCGGTGCAGACAGAATCTTGACCACGGCTTCTTTCTGGGCCGGGTTGAGCTTGTCATTGGCCCACTGCGTAACCGGCTCCAGACGCTGCGGTACGGAAACCTGTGCAGCTTCGAACAGATAATCAGTCAGATACGGCGCATAGCCGCCTTGCTCCTGCAGCTGCCGCAACGCCTGTTGATGGCGCTTGATCAGGCTCATGTCGCCTGCCGTTGAAATGGACAGAAAACCGGACTCCGGAATTTGACTCAGGATGCGCTGGCGCAGGGCATCCGGCTCCTCGGCATTGGCGAGATCATTCGCGTCGTCTTCGGTCAGTGAGACGGTCAGCTCGGCAAATACGGGCGTAGGCCAAGGACATTCCGGCAAGTTGTCGTCCTTGGGTAATTGCCGATCTTTCGGCACCGATGCAGGCTCCGAGAGTTTGCCAGCTTGCCCTAGCCGAGGAAGGCGGCGCTCCTCCCGTTCAGGCAATTCGAACACCCACGGTTCTTTGGATTGACCAACCTGAAACGCCACCAGATCATCCCGCCCCAAAGCCTTGCGGTCTTTTTGCAAAGCCTGTGCGCTCTGCGCGACCAAGGAAAAAACCAACTGCTCGTCACGCCATTCACGGCTGATGTAGCGCAAGCCGCGCGCCTTGTGGCGGATGAGGCTTTCTTTCCATCGAAGAAATTCAGTCCACTCGGTCAACTGCTTTTCGGTTTGCTGCGTGATTGGCGGCAAGTCGGCCAACAGTTGCGGCGTGAGCAGATTATTGACGCGCTGAATGCGCTGCTGGCCCGGCGTGAATTGCAGACTGTCATGCACGGCAAATGCAGTGACTTCGCGCTCGAAAGATCGCGCAGGCAGATCGGCGGTCTCGATGAAGCCGTTTATGAGAAAGAGTGGCGAAGAGGATTCGGTGGGCCAACTTCCCGTGGCGATGAAGGCGCATCCTTCCGGAAAAGGCCAATCCCGCCCAGCGGCGTTCACTCGAATCGCCATCTGTGCGTATCGTGGATTCTGCTTGTCCCGCTGCCGATTAGAAACGTACCCTACGATCGGCATGTTGTTTGGAAAAAGCAGTTCAAACAACACTTCCGCTCCATCGCGGCCGTTGCACCAGTGTTTGAATGACTGATGACGGCGCTGAAGATCGACAATTGCCTGATTCATCCATCGATTGTTCAGGTCAATCGCAACATACAAATTCATCACAGATGTAGCCCTCTTAGGATGTCCTGAACAACTCGGATATGCGAGTGCTACAGGGCTGATGTTTTTCAGATGACGCAAAGCGCTGTTTTGCCCGCGTCTCTGCGCCATTCTTGGTACCCTTTCGGGCCATTTGCACCGATTCCGCGATAGCAGACTGCTTCCAAACAGCTTCTGCACCTACCAAAAGTGCGTAAAAACCGCTCAATATGCCTGATTTTTAAGCGGATTGCGGCCTGTTTCGACATTGCAGGATACTCAGCAGACTTGTGTGTAACCGGATGGTCTGGACTACCCACTCTGAGCCGGAAGATACAGGGAGTCTGATGGCCAAGCAGAAAAAACTTTCCTCTATCGCACCAAAAGGCCGTCCTGCTTTTGGTGCTGTTGGTAGAGTTCCTGCAATTTTTCGCGCAAAGTGTTCATGCCACCGCTGACGTAAACCCAGTTGCCATGCGCAGAGCGCACGCTTTC
>JAHAYB010000284.1 GCA_018384835.1 Comamonas sp. | reverse complement strand
GCTTTAGCCGCGCCGTGCTGGTGTTTTTGACAGGGCCTTTGGGCATTGCCGGGGTGGCAGCGGCGTTGCTGGTGCTTGACCGCCCCTTTGGCTTTGTCGCTGTGTTGGGGGTGATTGCCCTGATGGGCATGATTCAGCGCAACGCCGTCATCCTCATCGCCCAGATTCAAACCGACCGCGCCCACGGTGTGACCACCTGGGATGCAATTGTGGAGGCCGCTGTGCGCCGCCTGCGCACAATTGCGTTGACCGCAGCGGCGGCCGTGCTGGCGATGATTCCGCTCTCGCGCAGTGTGTTCTGGGGGCCAATGGCGGTCGCCATCATGGGCGGCTTGATAGTGGCCACTGTGCTGACCTTGCTGGGCCTGCCTGCCATGTATGCCGCTTGGTTTAAGGTGCGCCGCCCGTAGAGGGCTATTGTTTACGCCCAATTTATATTTCAAAAAGTTATGAATTAAGGAAAATATATTCCTTTTCAATCTAAGAGGCGGTTCGCATAATCCAGCTCCTTTCCAATTATTGCCGGAGTTGACTGCCATGCGCCCCTCTTTCACCGCCCCCATCAAAACCCTGCTGGCCGCCCTGGCCTTGAGCGCCAGCGGCTTGGCCGCAGCACAGGCCAACGGCTTGCTCAATGTCTCGTATGACGTGGCGCGGGAGTTCTACAAAGACTACAACACCGCCTTTATCGCCCACTACCAACAAACCACCGGCACCACGCTCAAAATAGACCAGGCGCACGGCGGCTCCAGCGCCCAGGCGCGGGCGGTCAATGATGGCTTGGCGGCTGATGTCGTCACCTTTAACACCACCACCGACGTGCAGTTTCTGGCCGATAGCGGCGTAGTTGCCAAAGACTGGGCGCAGCGCTTTCCGCATGATGCTTCGCCCACCACCTCGACCATGCTGTTTCTGGTGCGCCAGGGCAATCCCAAGAACATCCAGGACTGGGGCGACCTGACCCGCCCGGATGTCAAGGTCATCGTCGTCAACCCCAAAACCGGCGGTAATGGCCGCTACGCCTATCTGGGCGCTTGGGGTTCGGTGCTGGAAAAAGGCGGCACAGATGCCCAGGCGGCTGAGTTTGTCGGCCAGCTTTACAAAAACGTGCCCGTGCTAGCCAAGGGCGGGCGCGATGCTACGGCCACCTTTTTGCAACGCAATATTGGCGATGTGCTGATTACCTTTGAGTCCGAAGTGGTGTCGGTAGAACGCGAGTTTGGCAAGGGCAAGGTGGACGCGGTGTACCCCTCGGTCAGCATCACCGCAGAAAACCCGGTAGCCATTGTGGAGCGCACCGTGGAGAAAAAAGGCCCAGCCGCCCGCGAGCTGGCGCAAGCCTATCTGGACTATCTGTACTCTGACGCGGCGCAAGAGATTGCCGCGCAACACGCCATCCGCCCACGCTCTGAGGCCGTGCTGCAAAAGCACGCGGACTTGTTCAAGCCGATTCAGCAGTTCACCGTGGCGAAATACTTTGGCTCTTTGAGCGAGGCGCAGAAAGTCCACTTCAACGACGGCGGCCAGTTCGACAAGCTCTACACCCCCGGCCAATAAGCCAGTCGCGCAAAGCATTCCCATGACGACGCTTGCCGCCACCGCGACCACGACCGTTACTGCCGCCGCCCCGCCGCCAGCGCCCCGGCGCAGCCGCAAGCGCGTGCTGCCCGGCTTTGGTCTCACGCTGGGCTACACCTTGTTTTACCTGAGCGTGATTGTGCTCATCCCGCTAACGGCGCTGCTGTTCAAAACCTTTACCCTGAGCTGGGGCGAGTTTTGGCAGGCCGTGACCGCGCCGCGTGTGCTGGCCTCTTACCGGCTGACGTTTGGCGCATCCTTTATCGCCGCCTGCGTCAACCTGGTGTTTGGCCTGCTGATTGCCTGGGTGTTGGTGCGCTACCGCTTTCCCGGCAAAAAGCTGGTGGACGCGCTGGTGGATTTGCCCTTTGCCCTGCCTACGGCGGTGGCGGGCATTGCGCTCACGGCGCTGCTGGCGGGCAATGGCTGGGTGGGGCAGTGGTTTGAGCCGCTGGGCATTCAACTGGCCTTTAACCCCAACGGCATTGTGATTGCGCTGATTTTCATTGGCCTGCCCTTTGTGGTGCGCACCGTCCAGCCCGTGCTGCAAGACACCGAAAAAGAGCTGGAAGAGGCCGCCACCAGCCTGGGCGCAACGCGCTGGCAGGTGTTTCGCCACGTCATCCTGCCCGCCATTACCCCGGCGCTGCTGACCGGCTTTGCCATGGCTTTTGCGCGGGCGGTGGGCGAGTACGGCTCGGTTATTTTTATTGCAGGCAATATGCCCATGGTTTCTGAAATTACCCCTCTCATCATCATCGGCAAGCTAGAGCAGTACGACTACGCAGGCGCAACCGCCGTCGCGGTGGTGATGCTCATCATCTCCTTTGTGATGCTGCTGGTCATCAACGCGCTGCAAGCCTGGCAACGCCGCCACGCAGGGATGCCCGCATGAGCACCGCCAGCATCACCCCCACCACCACCGGGGCAGCCCGAGCGCCCAAAGCCGCCCCTGCCCCAGCGACCAGCGCCCCCGCACGCCAAAGGCGGGCGGGCACCACCGAAGCGCCCTGGGTGCGTTGGGCGCTGATTGGCCTGGCGCTGGCTTTTTTGCTGCTGTTTTTGCTACTGCCCCTGGCCGCTGTTTTTACCGAGGCATTGCGCCAAGGCTGGGCGGCCTACCTGGAAGGGCTGCGCGAGCCAGATGCCTGGTCAGCCATCCGGCTCACCTTGCTGACTGCGGTGATTGCCGTACCGCTGAACCTGGTGTTTGGCGTGGCAGCGGCTTGGTGTATTGCCAAATATGAGTTTCGCGGCAAAGCCTTTTTAACCACGCTGATTGACCTGCCGTTTTCCATCTCGCCCGTGGTGGCGGGGCTGATGTATGTGCTGGTCTTTGGTGCCAACGGCTGGCTTGGCCAGTGGCTGATGGCGCACGACATCAAAATCATCTTTGCTGTGCCGGGCATTGTGCTGGCTACGGTGTTTGTCACCTTCCCCTTTATTGCCCGCGAGTTGATTCCGCTGATGCAGGCGCAGGGCAATGACGAGGAGCAAGCCGCCATCGTGCTAGGCGCAAGCGGTTGGCAAACCTTCTGGCATGTCACCCTGCCCAATATCAAATGGGGCTTGCTCTATGGCGTGATTTTGTGCAACGCCCGTGCCATGGGCGAGTTTGGCGCGGTGTCGGTCGTCTCTGGCCATATTCGCGGGCAGACCAACACCATCCCGCTGCATGTTGAAATTCTTTACAACGAATACCAATCGGTGGCGGCCTTTGCTGCGGCCTCTTTGCTGGCGCTGCTGGCCTTGGTGACGCTGGTCATCAAAACCGTGGCCGAATGGCAAAAACAGCGGCAGGAACTGGCCACCGCCGCCCTGCCGCCCGAGCGCCCCACCCCCAGAGCCAGCCCTAAAAACCAACTCTAAGAACCAGCCCTGAAAGCACCCTCCACCATGAGCATACAAGTTCGCAACGTGAGCAAACAGTTTGGCAACTTCCACGCCCTGCGTGACGTGAATCTGGACATCGCCTCGGGCGAGTTGATTGCCCTGCTGGGGCCTTCGGGCTGCGGCAAAACTACCCTGCTGCGCATCATTGCCGGGCTGGAAACGCCCGACCAAGGCAGTATCCACTTTGCCGGCGCAGACACCACCGACGTGCATGTGCGCGAGCGCGGCGTGGGTTTTGTCTTTCAGCACTACGCCCTGTTTCGCCACATGACGGTGTTTGACAACGTGGCCTTTGGTCTGCGCATGAAGCCGCGCAAAGAGCGCCCCAGCGAAACCGCCATCCGCAAAAAAGTCATGGACTTGCTGCAACTGGTGCAACTGGACTGGATTGCCGACCGCTACCCGGCGCAACTATCGGGCGGCCAGCGCCAGCGCATTGCCTTGGCACGCGCTCTGGCGGTGGAGCCGAAAGTGCTGCTGCTCGATGAACCCTTTGGCGCACTCGATGCCAAGGTGCGCAAAGAGCTGCGCCGCTGGCTGCGCAATCTGCATGAAGAGCTGGATGTGACCAGCATCTTCGTCACCCACGACCAGGAAGAGGCGCTAGAGGTGGCCGACCGCGTGGTCGTCATCCACCAAGGCCGCATTGAGCAGCAGGGCACGCCCCAGCAGGTGTGGGACAACCCGGCCAGCCCCTTTGTGTATGGCTTTTTGGGGGATGTGAACCTGTTCCAAGGCCGCGCCAAAGATGGCCGTGTTTATCTGGACGAAGGTATGCAGCTAGACAGCCCCGAAGCCGCCCACGCCGCTGACGATGCCCAAGCCACCGCCTATGTGCGCCCGCACGAGCTGGACGTAGCCCGCTACGAAGCAGGCAGCCCCCCACCGCCCAGCGCCATCTTGGCGCAGTTGGAACGCGCCATCATCGTCGGCCCCATTGCGCGGCTGGAGCTGATGCCGCAGCACTTGGCGACCAGCACAGCCACGGCCACTGAAACCAGCGCCCTGGTAGAGGCGCAAATCCCCGTGCAGCAATACCAGGCGCTGGGGCTGCACCAGGGCGACAAACTGCTGCTTACGCCCCGGCGGGCACGGGTGTTTTTGAGTTAGTGCTGATACAGATAGGGCTGCACATCAAACGCATGGGGCATCTAAATACGGTGTTACGGTGTTGTCATCACGGGTCAAAAGCTGCATCAGCTTGGGGTGGATAAACAGCTTCTCGCGCCCGACGGGCTGCTCTTGCAAAACCCCAATCTCCACCAACTGCCGCAAGTGTCTGGCCGCTGCTTGTCGTCCTGCCAGCCCTTGCTCCACCAGGTTTTGGATGCGGCAATAGGGCAGCTCAAAAATCAAATCGACCAACTCACGGCTATAAGTTTTGGGCGCGGCACGGCGAATATGCGCAATCGTCAGTGTGGATAGCTCGCGCATGGCGGCAATCTTGGCTATCGTCCATTGCGCCGTCTCTTCCATGCCGCGCAGCATGAATAGCAGCCACGATTGCCACGTCCCCTCGCGGGTCACAGTCAGCAGCAGGCGGTAATAGTCGGCCTTGTTGGCAATGATGTAGCGGCTCAAATACAAAATAGGCAGGCTCAACAAGCCCTCTTGAATCAAAAACAAACTATTGAGCACCCGCCCGGTGCGGCCATTGCCATCGGTAAAGGGGTGAATCGCCTCAAACTGATAGTGCCCAACGGCCATGCGGATGAGTGGGTCAATGTCTTGCGCCTCGTGCAAATACCGCTCCCAATTGGCCAGCTTGCTGCGCAGCACATCTTCGCCCACCGGTGGGGTGTAAATCACCTGCCCGGTTTGTTCATTTGCCAGCGCCGTGCCGCCTGTTTTTCGCACGCGCATCTCCGTGCCTTTGATGCGTGAGCAAACCTGCTCTGCCGTGCGGGTGCTCAGGGGTAGGTACTTGAGGCTCTCAAACCCCTCCATCAGCGCCGCGCTGTAGCGCAGCGCCTCGCGTGTGGCTGGGTCGGCGGCATCACTGCCGTGCCGGTACTGGAATAGTCGGTCTGTGGTGGTGACGATGTTTTCAATCTCTGAACTGGCCTGCGCTTCCAGTAAGGGCAGGGTATTGATTAACACTGCCGGGTTGGGAATCAAGGCTGCCGCTTGCTTTAGCTCTGCCAGCGCTGTACGCGCCGCAATACATTGCTTGAGCACGGCATGGGTTTCCACCTGTGCAGCAGGCGGCAGCGGGGGTAAATCGTTGAAGGGGCGTTCAGGATGCCAAGCGGACATGGTTCATTTTTTCAATTTTTGCGACACGTTTGGATGATATGTCGCCGACGGCGACACATCCAGAAAACATGTCGCATTTTTCGGCTTTTTGCGACATATCGGATTTTTCTCCTCACTCTTCGCGCCCTGCCGCCCCCTCTTATGCCAAAACCCACTTATCTTATGAAAACTTAATTCTTAGAAGTAGTAAGAGCAGCGTTTAATATACACATATTCGTATCAATTACGGTTTTGTTATATTTTTATTGCATATAGAAAGCAGTGAACGCCATGACTACCCTGGGTGATGCCCCATTGGATGTACTCCCTCTTTCCAGCGAGAAGGCTCGTCTGGCCGCTGAGTTGGCGCAGGGGCTAGATAGCCACGCGCTGCAATGGCTGTCGGGCTTTATGGCCGGTATTGCCCGCCAATTGCCGCAGGGCTTGCCCGCTGGTGCGGCGCTGGCGCTGACCGGGCAGGCGGGGCAGGCAGCGCCCACCGCTCAGGCGCACAGCGCGGTGAGCGAGCGCCTGACGATTCTTTACGGCAGCCAGGGCGGCAACGCCAAGCGCGTGGCCGAGCGCCTAGCCAGCCAGGTGCAGACAGCCGGGTTGGCCGTGCGTCTGGTGCGTGCCGATGCCTACCGCACCAGCGAGCTGAAGAAAGAGCGCCTGCTCTACATCGTGATTTGCACGCAAAGCGCGGGCGAGTCCATCCAGCCGCCCGATGATGCGCGGGGCTTTTTTGAATTTCTCAACAGCAAACGCGCCCCGCAACTGCCGCAACTGGCTTATGGGGTGCTGGGGCTGGGCGATTCCAGCTATGCCGATTTCTGCGGTATTGGCCGCTGTGTGGATGAGCGCCTAGCAGCGTTGGGCGCACAGCGCCTGCTGCCCCGCGCCGAGGCGGATGTGGACATTGCCACCGTGGCCGACCCCTGGGCGCAAGAGGCACTGACCCACGCCCGCCAGCAATTGGGCGTAGGTGCAGGCACACAAGCAGGTTCAGCCCAGCCCGCGCCCGTTGGTGCAGAGGCCGACACCGGCTGGACACGCGAGCGCCCCTTCCAGGCCGAGGTGCTGCTGAACCAGCGCATCGTCGGGCGCGGCAGTGATAAAGATGTGCGCCATATCGAACTATCGCTAGAAGGCAGCGGCCTGCACTACCAGCCCGGCGACGCGTTGGGCGTGTGGCCGGTGCAGTCGCCCGAGCTGGTGCAGCGCATTTTGCACACCCTGGGGCTGGATGGCGCAGAGCCAGTCACGCACAACGCCACCACACTACCGCTAGAACAATGGCTGACCCAGCGGCGCGAACTCACCTTGCTGACCCGCCCCTTTGTTACCGCCCACGCCCAGCGCGGTGGTCATGCGGCGCTGCAAGCCTTGCTAGCCCCTGAAGGCGCGGCAGAACTATCGAAGCTACTGGCCAGCCAGCAATTGATTGACCTGCTGCGCAACTACCCCACCGACTGGGATGCGACGGCGCTGGTGGCCGCGCTGCGCTCGCTGGCTCCGCGCATGTACTCCATTGCCAGCAGCCAGACGCTGGTGGATGAGGAAGTACACCTCACCTTGGCGCACCTGACTTTTGAGCAAGACGGCGAAGCCCGCTGGGGGGTCAGCAGCCACTACCTGAGCGATGCCAGCGAGGGCGAAAGCGTGCCGGTGTTTATCGAGCCGAATGAGCGCTTTCGCCTGCCGCAAGACAGCAGCAGCGACATCATCATGGTGGGGCCGGGCACGGGGATTGCACCGTTTCGCGCCTTTGT
>JAHAYB010000220.1 GCA_018384835.1 Comamonas sp. | reverse complement strand
AGGTGTTGGCGCAGTTGCTCTACGCTGCCCTGGGCTTGGCCTTGGGCGCTGGCGGGGGGGGCTAGCTCTGGGGGTAGGCTGGCTAAACTGGCTTGGCCTTGGGGATACCACAGGTCTATGGGGTGGGCGCTGTCTTGGCCGGTTAGGCGCTCTAGGGCGCGGTAGGTGTCAAACAGGGCTTGGCCGCTGAGGGCGGGCGCATCCTCTGGGCTGTGCAGCAGTTGCGCTAGGTGGTGGCGCAAGTCAGAACGCGCAAGGCGCAGCAGTTGCACGGCTTTGATGGCGCTGCTGGCATCGGGCACGGGGCGCTTGAGGGTGGCGGCCATGCTTTGCGCCAAGCGGCTGGGGGCGCGTAGGCGCAAAGTCTCTAGCGCTTGGCGGATTTGCTCTAGCAGCAAACCAGCGCGTGCCAAGTTGGCTTGGGGGTGGGGCGGTAGTAGCTCACCCAAGTCTTGCAGCATGGTTTGCACCGAGGGCAAAACCAAGTGATAAGGGTGCGGTGCGGGCGGTGCAGTCTCAGGCATAGCGACAAAAAAAGGGGGGCTTTTATCACCCACCCCAAACAGAGAAAGCGCTTAAAGCACTCAAGTAGAGAAAGCGCCTAGGGCACGATGTGGACGTAAATCTCGCCGGGCTTGACCATGCCCAGCCCGCTGCGGGCTTTTTCTTCCACGATTTCCTTGCCTTCGCGCAGGTTTTCGATTTCAGAGGCCAAGCGGCTGACCTCTTGCTGCACTTGCTGGTTCTCAGCCTGCTGCTGGGCAATGGCGGCTTGCAAGTCGCGTACCTTGCTCACGCTGCCCGCCCCCCACCACAGTTGCAGGTGGATGACTGCCAGCAAAGCTAGCAGCACCAAGGTGACGATACGGGCAGTCACAGCAGGCTGAACCTATTCGCTACAGCTATAACGCTAGCGATTAGCGCAGGTTGTAAAACGCGGCGCGGCCAGGGTATTCGGCTACGTCGCCCAGGTCTTCCTCGATGCGCAGCAACTGGTTGTATTTGGCGATACGGTCGCTGCGGCTCATGGAGCCGGTTTTGATTTGGCCAGCGTTCAAACCCACGGCAATATCGGCAATGGTGGAGTCTTCCGTCTCGCCCGAGCGGTGGCTAATCACGGCAGTGTAACCGGCGCGTTTGGCCATTTCGATGGCGGCGAAGGTTTCAGTCAATGTGCCAATTTGGTTGATTTTGATGAGGATGGAGTTGGCAATGCGCTTGTCAATGCCTTCTTTCAAAATTTTGGTGTTGGTGACGAACAGGTCATCGCCCACTAGTTGCACCTTCTCGCCCAGGCGCTCGGTGAGCAGCTTCCAGCCGTCCCAGTCGCCTTCGTGCATACCGTCTTCAATGCTGATGATGGGATATTTGCCCACCCAGTCGGCCAGCATGTCCGTCCACTCGGCGGCGGTGAGTTGTTTGCCGCCTTCGCCTTCCAGCACATATTTGCCGTCTTTGTAGAACTCGGAAGCGGCGCAGTCCAAGCCCAGGGCGATTTGCTCGCCCGCTTTGTAACCGGCTTTTTCAATCGCTTGGATGATGAGTTGAATGGCTGCTTCGTGGTTTTCTACGCTGGGGGCAAAGCCGCCTTCGTCGCCCACGGCGGTGCTCATGCCCTGGTCGTGGATGATGGATTTGAGGGCGTGGAACACCTCAGCGCCCCAACGCACGGCTTCGCGGAAGGTGGGAGCGCCGACCGGAATAATCATGAACTCTTGCAAGTCCAGGCTGTTGTTGGCGTGTGCGCCGCCGTTGATGACGTTCATCATGGGCACGGGCAGTTGCACACCGCCCATGCCGCCAAAGTAACGGTACAGGGGCAGACCCGCTTCTTCAGCCGCAGCGCGGGCAACCGCCATGGACACGGCCAGCATGGCGTTAGCGCCTAGGCGCGATTTGTTGTCGGTGCCATCCAGCTCAATCATGGTTTTATCTAGGAAGGCTTGCTCGGAAGCGTCCAGGCCAATCACTGCTTGGGCAATTTCATTGTTGATGTGGTTGACGGCTTTCAAAACGCCTTTGCCCAGGTAGCGGGCTTTGTCGCCGTCGCGCAGCTCAATGGCTTCGCGGCTGCCGGTGGATGCGCCCGAGGGCACAGCAGCGCGACCCAGCACGCCAGACTCCAGCAGCACGTCGCATTCAACGGTGGGATTGCCACGGCTATCCAAAACTTCGCGGCCTACGATGTCAACAATTGCACTCATGAAGATTCCTTTAAGGTTCAAAAAATGGGGGGAGTAACTGAGGGGTAGCAGGCGCTGGTCAGGCGGAAAAGTCGTTTTCCAGAAAACCGTTTTTCTTGGTGATGGCATCCAGCTCCACCAGGGTAGAAAGCAGGGAGCGCATGTGCTTGAGCGGCACAGCGTTGGGGCCGTCTGACCAAGCCTCGGCAGGCTGGGGGTGGGTTTCCATAAACAGCCCCGCCACGCCTACGCCCACGGCAGCACGTGCCAGCACGGGCACCATCTCCCGCGCACCGCCGCTGGCTGCGCCTAGGCCGCCGGGCTTTTGTACGGAGTGGGTTACGTCAAATACCACGGGCGCACCGCTACCCCGCATCTCGGCCAGGCTGGTCATGTCGGCCACCAGGTTGTTGTAGCCAAAGCTCACGCCGCGCTCGCAGGCCAGGAAGCGGTCTTCAGACAAACCCACCTCCTGCGCAGCAGCGCGGGCTTTGTCGATGACGTTTTTCATATCCCAAGGCGCAAGAAACTGGCCTTTTTTGATATTCACCGGCTTGCCCGATTGCGCCACAGCGCGGATAAAGTCGGTCTGGCGGCACAGAAAGGCCGGGGTTTGCAGCACATCCACCACGCTAGCCACTTCGGCCACCTGGGCGGCTTCGTGTACGTCGGTGAGGATGGGCAGTTGCAACTGGCTGCGCACTGCGTCCAGAATTTTTAGCCCCGCATCCAAGCCCACGCCGCGCTGGCTGCTGCCCGAGGAGCGGTTGGCCTTGTCAAACGAGCCTTTATAAATTAGCGAAATGCCCAAAGCCGCACAGATTTCCTTGAGCTGGCCGGCCACGTCCAGCGACATTTGCAGCCCTTCAATGGAGCAAGTGCCCGCAATCAGAAAAAACGGCTGCTCCAAGCCGACTTCAAACCCGCATAACTGCATAGCGCTCAGACCTTTTCTTGATGTGCAATCGCCGCTGCCACAAAAGCATTGAACAAGGGGTGGCCGCCCCAAGGGGTGGATTGAAATTCAGGGTGGAACTGCACGCCCACAAACCAGGGGTGAACGCTTTGCGGCAGTTCGATGATTTCAGTGAGTTGCTCGGTTTGCGTCAGTGCAGAAATCACCAAGCCAGCCTCGCGCAGGCGCTCCAGGTAGGCCACATTGGCCTCGTAGCGGTGGCGGTGGCGCTCGGTAACGGTATCGCCATAAATGCGGTGCGCCAAAGTGCCGGGCTGCACATCTGCCGTTTGTGCGCCCAGGCGCATGGTGCCGCCCATATCGGCTTGCTGGCTGCGCTGTTGTAGCTTGCCGTCTGCATCTTGCCATTCGGTAATCAGGGCGATAACGGGGTGGGGGGTGTCTGGCTCAAACTCGGTGGAGTTGGCTTGCGCCAGCCCCAGCACATTGCGCGCATATTCGATGGTGGCTACCTGCATCCCTAGGCAAATGCCTAGGTAGGGAATGCCTTGCTCACGGGCATATTGGGCGGTGGTGATTTTGCCTTCCACGCCGCGCTCGCCAAAACCGCCGGGAACCAGAATGGCGTGGTAGCGGCCAAGCTGCTGCTGGGCGCTTGCGGGAGTGATGGCTTCGGAGTCGATATGGTCAATCTGCACGCGCACATGGTTTTGCATACCGGCGTGTTTAAGCGCTTCGTTCACCGATTTGTAGGCATCGGACAGCTCGACATACTTGCCCACCATTGCCACGCGCAGCTCGCCCTGGGGGTTTTCGCTTTCGCGCACCAAGTCGTCCCAGCGCTTGAGGCTGGCGGGTTTGGTGTTCAGGCGCAGCTTGTCGCAGACCAGGCCGTCCAGCCCCTGCTCGTGCAGCATACGGGGCACTTTGTAGATGGTGTCCACATCCCACATGCTAATCACGCCCCACTCCTGCACATTGGTGAAGAGGGAGATTTTCGCCCGCTCATCCGCAGGCACGCTGTGCTTGGCGCGGCAGAGCAGGGCATCGGGCTGGATGCCGATTTCACGTAGCTTTTGCACCGTGTGCTGGGTGGGTTTGGTTTTGAGTTCGCCCGCCGTTTCGATATAGGGCAGATAGGTCAGGTGGACAAAGGCGGCGTTGTTAGAACCTAGCTTCAAGGCCAGTTGGCGCACGGCCTCCAGGAAGGGCAGGGATTCAATATCGCCCACCGTGCCGCCCACCTCGCAAATGGCGACTTCCACCGCATCAGGCGTACCCACGCCTGCGCCGCGCTTGATAAATTCCTGAATCTCGTTGGTGATATGCGGAATCACCTGCACGGTTTTGCCCAGGTAGTCGCCCCGGCGCTCTTTTTCCAGCACGCTTTGGTAGATACGCCCGGTGGTGAAGTTGTTGGCCTGCTTCATGCGGGTTTCAATGAAGCGCTCGTAGTGCCCCAGGTCCAGGTCGGTTTCCGCACCGTCGTCGGTCACGAAGACCTCACCGTGCTGGATGGGGCTCATCGTGCCGGGGTCCACGTTGATATAGGGGTCAAGTTTGATAAGCGTGACTTTAAGGCCACGCGATTCCAGCAGAGCGGCCAAAGAGGCCGAAGCGATGCCCTTGCCCAATGAGGACACCACGCCGCCAGTAACAAAGACAAATTTGGTCATGTCGCGAATTTGGAGCAGGTAAACGGGGATTATAGGAGCTGGTGATAGTCCGCACACATCAGCCCCGCGCCCGCTCTGCTAGCATTTGCGCCATGCAACATCTACACGGCAAACACATTGTTCTGGGGCTGACTGGCGGCGTGGCCTGCTACAAATCAGCCCAGCTCTGCCGCCTGCTGACCAAGGCGGGCGCTACGGTGCAAGTCATCATGACCGAGGCGGCAGCGCAATTTATCACCCCCGTGACCATGCAGGCGCTGTCGGGGCGGGCGGTTTTCACCTCCCAATGGGATGCACGGCCTGACAACAATATGGCGCACATCAACCTCAGCCGTCAGGCCGATGCCATCGTCATTGCCCCATGCAGCGCCGACTTTGCCGCCAAGCTGGCGCAAGGCCGCGCTGATGAACTCCTCAGCCTGCTGTGCCTGGCACGCCCCTATGGCAAGCCCCTACTCCTCGCCCCCGCCATGAACCGCGAAATGTGGGCGCACCCCGCCACCCAGCGCAATTTTGCCCAAGCTGCCCAAGACGGCGCACAGGTGCTAGACGTAGGCCAGGGCGAACAAGCCTGCGGCGAAACCGGCGATGGCCGCATGTTGGAACCCGAAGAGCTGCTACAAGACATTGCCGCCAGCTTTGTGCCCAAGCGCCTAGCCGGGCGTAGCGTGCTCATTACCGCTGGCCCCACCTTTGAAGCACTAGACCCGGTGCGCGGCATTACCAACCACTCCAGCGGCAAGATGGGTTTTGCCATTGCCGCCGCTGCCCGCGCTGCCGGCGCTGCCGTCACCTTGGTGGCTGGCCCCGTCCACCAACCTACCCCACGCGGCGTACAGCGTGTAAATGTGCAATCGGCGCAAGACATGCTCCAGGCCGTGCAAGCGCATTTAGCACCTGCCGACATCTTTATCGCCACCGCCGCCGTGGCTGACTGGCGGCCTGCCCACTACGCCATGCAAAAAATCAAAAAAGATGGCAGTGGCGACCTGCCCAGCTTGGCCTTTGTGGAAAACCCCGACATCCTCGCCACCGTGGCCGCCACCGAACGCGCCAAAAATGGTCAGCTCTACTGCGTAGGCTTTGCCGCCGAAAGCGAAAACTTGCTAGCCAATGCCAGCGCCAAGCGCCTGCGCAAGGGCGTACCGCTGCTGGTGGGCAATATCGGCCCGGCCACTTTTGGTCAGGACGACAACAGCCTGCTGCTCATCGACGGGCAAGGCAGCCACGCCCTGCCCCGCGCCAGCAAGATCAGCCTGGGTCATGCCCTGGTGGCAGAGATTGCGCGGCGGCTGCCAACTGAAGCTGCCAACTGAGATAGCCACCGCCTGCTAAACCACATAACGCCCCCCAGGCGGCAGGCTTTCGTACAATCACCAGCCTTTTAGCTCGGCCTCTGGATACACACCATGAATCGCTGTTAGCAACAACCCCTGCCCCCAGGTTTGGTTTGGGAGCAGGGTTTGCTTTTGGCGGCAACCGTGCGCACTGCGTAGTACGTTAGTACGTTAGTACGTGGTGGGGTATGCGGTACGCGGTCTGTAGTCGGTGGGCGGGCTTGTTCTAACCGCAAAGAAAGCTCCGACCATGACCGATACCGATACCAAAACCAATAGCGCTGAGAAAAAAGTCTTTATCAAAACCTTTGGCTGCCAGATGAACGAGTACGACTCGGACAAGATGGCCGACGTACTGCAAGCCGCCAAGGGCTACACCCCCACCAACAATCCGGATGAAGCCGACCTGATTTTGTTCAACACCTGCTCAGTGCGCGAAAAAGCACAAGAGAAGGTGTTTAGCGACCTGGGCCGCGTCAAGCACCTGAAAGAAAAAGGCGTGTTGATTGGCGTGGGCGGCTGCGTCGCCAGCCAGGAGGGTGAGGCCATCATCAAACGCGCCCCGTTTGTCGATGTGGTATTTGGCCCGCAAACCTTGCACCGCTTGCCGGAGTTGTTGCAAGCGCGTCAAACCCAGCGCAAGCCCCAGGTGGACATTAGCTTTCCCGAGATTGAAAAGTTTGATCACCTGCCCCCCGCCCGCGTGCAGGGCGCAAGCGCGTTTGTTTCCATCATGGAAGGGTGCAGCAAATACTGTAGCTACTGCGTTGTGCCCTATACGCGGGGCGAAGAGGTCAGCCGCCCGCTGGAAGATGTGCTGGTAGAAATTGCCGACCTGGCTGACCAGGGCGTAAAGGAAATTACCCTGCTGGGGCAGAACGTCAACGCCTATCGCGGCCAGATGGGCGATACGGCAGAGATTGCTGACTTTGCCCTGCTGCTGGAGTATGTGTCTGACATTCCCGGCATTGAGCGCCTGCGCTACACCACCAGCCACCCCAATGAGTTCACCCCGCGCCTGATTGCGGCTTACGAGAAGCTGCCCAAGCTGGTCAGCCACTTGCATTTACCGGTGCAGCACGGCAGCGACCGCATCCTGATGGCGATGAAGCGCGGCTATACCGCCATGGAATACAAGAGCACCATCCGCAAGCTACGTGCCATTCGCCCCGATATGGCGATGAGCAGCGACTTTATCGTCGGCTTTCCGGGCGAGACGGAGGATGATTTCAATAAGCTGATGAAGCTGATGGACGATGTGCGCTTTGACAACAGCTTTAGCTTTATCTTCAGCCCCCGCCCCGGCACGCCAGCGGCCAATCTGCACGACGATACGCCGCATGAGGTCAAGCTGCGCCGCTTGCAGGCGGTGCAGGCGAATATCAATCAGAACATCAAAGACATTAGCGAAGAGCGCGTAGGTACGGTGCAGCGCCTGCTGGTGGAGGGCATGTCCAAACGCGACAACGGCGAGTTGATGGGCCGCACTGAATGCAACCGCGTGGTGAACTTCCCTGGTGATGCCGCTTTGATTGGCCAAATGGCCGATGTCAAAATCACCGAGGCGATGACTTATACGCTGCGCGGCGAGGTGGCTTAGTCCCAAGGCAGCGCAGGCGGCGCGACGACCAACAACGCAACTACAGCTACTGCGCCTGCTCAATCACACCACGGTTGAGCTGGTCACGCTCCAGGGACTCGAACAGGGCTTTGAAGTTGCCCTCGCCAAAGCCTTCGCGGTAGTTGCCTTTGCGCTCGATAAATTCAAAGAACACAGGTCCGAGCAGTGGCTCAGAAAAAATTTGCAGCAGCAGGCGCGGCTGGCCGCCTTCAGTCGTGCCGTCTAGCAAAATGCCCCGCGCTTGCAGGTCGGCTACGTTTTGGCCGTGGCCGGGCAGGCGGGTAGCCAGGTTTTGGTAATACACCTCGTTAGGCGCGGTGAGCAGGGGGATGCCGGCCATTTGCAGCTTGTCAATCGCTTCCACCAGGTTGTCGCACAGCAGGGCGATGTGCTGGATGCCCTCGCCGTTGAACTGCATCAAAAACTCTTCAATCTGGCCGCCGCCTTGCTTGGCTTCTTCGTTCAAGGGGATGCGAATCAGGCCATCTGGCGCGGTCATGGCTTTGGAGGTCAGACCGGTGTACTCACCCTGGATATCGAAGTAGCGAATCTCCTGGAAGTTGAACAACCGCTTGTAAAAGCTGGCCCAATGCGCCATGCGGCCACGATAGACGTTGTGGGTCGGGTGGTCCACCACAGTAAAGCCGTGGCCGATGGGGTGGCGCTCTACACCGGGCAGCCATTCAAAATCAATGTCGTAAATGGACTTGCCCTCTTCAAAGCGGTCAATCAAATACAGCGGCGCACCGCCAATGCCTTTGATGGCGGGTAGGCGTAGCTCCATAGGGCCGGTGGGAATATCCACGGGCTGCGCCCCCAGCTCTAGCGCACGCTTGTAGGCTTTGTGTGCATCTTTAACGCGAAAGGCCAAGCCGCAGGCGCTGGGGCCATGCTCAGCAGCAAAGTAGGCAGCAACACTTTTAGGCTCGCGGTTGATGATGAAGTTGATACCGCCCTGGCGATACAGGGACACGTTTTTAGAGCGGTGGCGGGCTACTTCGGTAAAGCCCAGCTTCTCTAGCAAAGGCTCTAGCACGCCCTCTGCGGGGGAGGCAAACTCGACAAACTCAAAACCCATTAAACCCATAGGGTTATCAAATAAATCAGCCATCATCATTCACTCCTTGATTTGTGTGTGCTTTGGGACTATCTTCCAGCCCCAAAAGTATAAACAATAAATTATTATTTAATTTTAACATCAACACCTATGGACAAACAAGCCATGCCCCACACTCCAGCAGCCAATCGCACTGGCTCTGCCATAGCCGCAGCCGCAGCCACCACCCAACCCCGTGCCAGCACCAAAGCCCCAGCTAGCGCTAAAACTGCCAGCAAAACCGGTGCCAAAGCAACAAGTCCTGCCAAGGCACGCCGTATTCCCCAGGCGCAGCGGGTGCAGGCCACGCAGCAAAAAATCATTGACTCTGCTCTGCACCTGCTGCACACCGAGGGCTTTAAGGGCGCAACCCTGCAAGCCATTGCTCGGGGGGCACAGGTCTCCCTGGGAGCTTTGCAACACCATTTTGATAACCGCGACATGCTGATGCAGCGCTTGGTAGAGGAGGTGATGCAGCCCCTGAGCGACCAAGGCAGCGTCTGGCCCAGCCCTAGCCTGGCGCTTAGTGAGCGGGCGCAGGCATTTGTGCAACGCGCTTGGGCACAGATTTTTGGTCAACCGCACTACCAGGCCGCGTGGAGCTTGTTTTTTGGCAGCAAAGCCAGCCCTGCCCTGTTTGCCAGTATTGACAAGCACCGCAGCGCGGTCGATGAGGTGTTTTATGCCCAGTTTTTGGCCGTATTTCCAGAAATTGCTGCCCACCACCCCCACCCCCTGGGCTTTGCTATCCAGGTATTTGCTAGCCTGCGGGGCGCTGGGGTACTAGAGGTATTTGCAGTGCAAAGCACCGAGCGCCAAGGGCTGTTAGATGCTCTGGCGCATAGCATTGCCCAGGCTGCACAGCCGGCCGCTTACCAGCCACCTACCACACCTACCACACCTACCAACGCCACCTAAGAGCACGCTCTAAATCAGCCTGCGCCAGCTCAAACAGTTAATAAGGCGACTCAAACAGCTAAAGAGCCGCCGCACTTAGGCAATATATTTAGCCCACGGTGATGGGGTCGCTCCAGGCCAAAGCCCGCAAATGTGCCCAATTGACCTGCGAGTCTGTTAATTGCAACTGCTCGGTGGCGCTATCAAATAATGCTTCGTCGCTTTGCTCGCAGGCTTTGGCCACTTGCAGTAGCGTTCCCAGGGTTTCGCCCTCTTGCATCAAGGCGGTGCGTAGGGGGGGAGGTAGGTGTAGCAGCTCGCAAATCTCCTCAAAAGGGGTATCAATTAGCTCTTGCAAGGTGGAGAACATGCCAACGACAAAGGCCATTTCGGTCTGCGCGGGGCTAAGGAAGTCTTCTGCCAGCAGCTCCATCTGGCGGGCACGTACCAGGCTATTGGGCTCGTAGGTGGGGGCGGGCGCGGCTTTGGTAGCGGCCATTAGCAAGGCAGCCCAGCGAAATAGGCGCTTTAAGCCCATCAGCGCCACCGCCTGTTTGATGGAGCCAACTTTATGCGCCAAGCCAAAGCTGGCGCTATTGATAAGGCGCAGCAGGTTAAAGGCCAGGCCGAGGTCTTTTTTCAGTGTTTCTTCCAGGGTATCGTTGCTGGCCTGGGAGCGCAGCAAGCCCACCAAATGCACCAAGCTGGCTTGGTGCGGAATAAACAGGCTGGCCTCAAATACCGTCGGGCGGGCGAAGTAATAGCCCTGAAACAACAACACGCCCAGGCGCGAGAGGGTCTCAAACTGCTCGGCAGTCTCTACCTTGGTGGCAATCAGGTGGGCCTTGCTATAGGTTTTGGTGTACTGCACCAAGGCAGGCCACTGCTCTTGGGTAAGAGTGGTTAAATCCAGCTTAATAAAGTCGGCCAGCGCCAGCCAATCGGCATAGACGGCATCGAGCACGCCATGGTCAAACGAGAGGCGAAAGCCACGCTGGCGCAGGCTTTGCAGCATGGGCGTGCGCAGCTTGACCTCGGCAGCAGCGGCGTGCCCTAGGAGCTGGATTTCCA
>JAHAYB010000282.1 GCA_018384835.1 Comamonas sp. | reverse complement strand
TTTTCCTGCATATCAGGCCCCATGCCGCCGCCTTGAATCATGAAGCCGTCAATCACGCGGTGAAAAATCGTGCCGTCGTAATGCTTGTCTTCCACGTATTGAAAAAAATTAGCCACGGTTTGCGGCGCTTTGGCGGGGTCAAGTTGCACCACGATGTCGCCCATGCTGGTGCTCAGTTGTACGGTGGGTGCGGCGCTACCGGGGCTGGGAGGTGGGGTGGTTGTGTTTTGAGCCAGTAAGGGGCTGGCAAAACAGCAGCTTGTCAGCAGCAGGGCAAGGCGGCGGTTTAGGCGCATAGGAGGGGAGCTTTCTACAAAATTAAAAAGGCGAAAAAACAAAAATGGCGGGCTTTATAGCTCTGTGGCTTTATGGCGTGGATTGCAGCAAGGTTTGCAAACCTTGCAGCTTGTGCTGCACTGCTGGCTGCGCCCCCTGGAGCTTGACCGATTGCCCATAGGCTTGATGCGCCAAGCGCAGGTAGATATCGCCCAGGTTTTCATGCGCCACGGCGTACTCGGGGTTGTTGTTGATGGCTCTGAGCAGTGCTTGGCGTGCCGCCTCCAACTGACCTTGGTGGGCATAAATCACGGCCAGGTTGTTGTGCGGCTCTGGCAGCTCTGGGAACTCTTGGGTCAAGGCGGTATAGGTGGCGATAGCGCCATCCCACTGCTGCGCTTGCGATTGTGCTGCGCCTTGTAAAAAGCGCATTTGCGCATCCTGGGGGTGCTGCGCTAGGTGGGATTGAATCTGCGCCAAAGCCGCCTCGGCCTGCCCTTGGGTCAGTAGGGTAGAAACTTGGGCATAGGCATCCGCCGCAGCCAAGGCGGTGTGGGGTGTGAGCACCAGCCAAACGCTTACCCCTCCCATAGCCAGCCATTGGCGCAAGCGCTGGCCAGCGCGGCAAGCAGCGGTAAAACGGTGAAGGGCAGGCAAGAGGATGGGCATAGAGCGTTGGGACGTAAGGTGTGAAGCGCAAGGCGCAAGGCGTGTAGGGGCATAGGGCATATGAAGCCAAACGTAGCGGCTAACAAGCCAAAGCAGGCTAAAACAGGCCAAAACCGGGCGGGGCTTGTGCGGGTTTATACTGCGCGGCAATTGTAGCGGCAGCAGGTGGGCTGCTATTTACCCCTTGCCTGACAGGTGCTGGCGCGTGGCTGGGGCAGTGTGCGGGCAGCGGCAAACAGACGCAAACCGCCTAAGATGCAACGGCTGATTGACGCTATGGGCGGGGCGACCAACGTCTGAATTTTTTCTTATTTCCCCATGAGTTTACGTATCTACAACACGCTTTCGCGTGGTTTGGAGGCTTTTGTGCCTTTGCAGTCAGGCCACGTGCGCATGTATGTGTGCGGCATGACGGTGTATGACCTGTGCCATTTGGGGCACGCCCGCTCAATGGTAGCGTTTGATGTGGTGCAGCGCTGGCTACGGGCCAGTGGCTATCGAGTTACTTATGTGCGCAACATCACGGACATTGACGACAAAATCATTCAACGCGCCGTCAAAAATGGCGAAACCGTGCGCAGCTTAACCGACCGCATGATTGCCGCCTTGCACGAAGATGCCGACGCTTTGGGCATTGAACGCCCCACGCACGAGCCTCGCGCCACCGACTACGTGCCGCAAATGCTCTCCATGATTGGCAAGCTGCAAGGCAATGGGCTGGCCTACCAAGCCAGCAATGGCGATGTGAACTTTGCGGTGCGCAAGTTTCCTGGCTACGGCAAGCTATCGGGCAAATCCTTGGACGAACTGAATGCTGGCGAGCGCGTAGCCGTGCAGGACGGCAAACTCGACCCACTGGATTTTGTGCTGTGGAAATCTGCCAAACCCGAAGAACCGCAAGATGCCCAATGGGATAGCCCCTTTGGGGCAGGTCGCCCCGGCTGGCATATTGAATGCTCGGCCATGGGCTGCGCCCTGCTAGGCGAGAGCTTTGACATCCACGGCGGTGGCGCAGACTTGGCCTTTCCCCACCACGAAAACGAAATCGCCCAAAGCGAGGGCGCAACCGGCCAGCCCTTTGCCCGCACTTGGATGCACAACGGCTTTATCAACGTGGATAACGAGAAAATGTCCAAATCCTTGGGCAACTTCTTCACCATCCGCGATGTGCTGCAAGCCTATGAGCCTGAAGTGGTGCGCTTTTTTGTCGTGCGCAGCCACTACCGCAGCCCGCTGAACTACTCCAATGTTCACTTGGATGATGCGCGGGCAGCGCTCAAGCGCCTCTATACCGCTCTGGCATCGGTTACGCCCGAACTGCCCGCCCCTATTGACTGGGCTAACCCCTACGCCGCCCGCTTCAAAGCCGCGATGGACGAAGACTTTGGCACGCCCGAGGCCGTTGCCGTGCTGTTTGAATTGGCCGCAGAGGTCAATCGCAGCAAATCGGCAACGCTGGCGGGTTTGTTGCAAGCGCTCGGTGGCTGCCTGGGCTTGCTGCACGATGCGCCACAGCGCTTTTTGCAAGCAGGCGCAAAAGGCATTGACAGCGGTGCCATTGAAGCGCAAATTGCCGCCCGCAGTGCCGCCAAAGCCGCTAAAAACTGGGCGGAGGCTGACCGCATTCGCCAAAACTTACAGGCGCAGGGCATTGTGCTCAAAGACTCGCCCAGCGGTACCACCTGGGAAGCCGCCGCGCTTTGAACAACCTAGGCAGTCCACGTCCTACAGGAGAGAAATCATCATGGCAAAAAAAACCTTCCTCGATTTCGAGCAACCCATTGCCGAGCTGGAGGCCAAAATCGAAGAGCTGCGCTGCGTGCAAAGCGAAAATGCCGTCGATATCACGGATGAAATCAACCAGTTGAGCAAAAAAAGCCAACAGCTCACCAAAGATATTTATGCCAGCCTCACGCCCTGGCAAATCACCAAAATTGCCCGCCACCCAGACCGCCCCTACACCCTGGACTATGTGCGCGAGCTGTTTACCGACTTTGCCGAAATGCACGGCGACCGCCACTTTGCCGATGACAAATCCATTGTGGGCGGCCTAGCGCGTTTTAACGGCCAGCCCTGCATGGTGATTGGCCACCAAAAAGGGCGCGACACCAAAGAGCGCACCCTGCGCAACTTTGGCATGACCCGCCCCGAGGGCTATCGCAAGGCGCTGCGCCTGATGAAGACGGCAGAAAAATTCAAGCTGCCCGTTTTTACCTTTGTGGATACCCCCGGCGCATTCCCCGGCATTGACGCGGAAGAGCGCGGCCAATCCGAGGCCATTGGCCGCAATATCTACGAGATGGCGCAACTGCAAACCCCCATCATCACCACCATCATTGGCGAAGGTGGCTCGGGTGGGGCGCTGGCTATTTCTGTGGCTGACCAAGTGCTGATGCTGCAATACGCGGTGTATTCCGTCATCAGCCCAGAAGGTTGTGCTTCTATTTTGTGGAAAACCGGAGACAAAGCCTCTGAAGCGGCAGAGGCCATGGGCATCATCGCCCCGCGCCTAAAAGCCTTGGGTTTGGTGGATAAGGTCGTCAACGAGCCGGTGGGCGGTGCGCACCGAGACACCAAGCAAATGGCCAATCTGCTCAAACGCGCCCTGGCCGATGCTTGGAAGCAACTGGCCGAACTGTCTGCTGAAGAGCTGCAAGAGCGCCGCTACCAGCGCCTGCAATCCTATGGCCGCTACAGCGACAAGCCCGCTAAGGCTTCTTAACGGCTGGTGACTAGCTTGGCAGGAATGGTGAATGGCTCTTTTTAGAGCCATTTTTCATATCGTTGAAACAAAAAGGGGCTTCATGGCGCAATCCATTGAACAGGCTATGCGTGGTTTTGCACCAAGCCTACCGCTGGCCGTGGCCTATAGCGGCGGGGCGGATTCCAGTGCCCTGCTGCATCTTTGTGCGCGGCGCTGGCCGGGGCAGGTGTTTGCCATCCACGTTCACCACGGCCTGCAAGCTGCGGCGGATGGCTTCGCCCAGCATTGCCAACAAGTCTGCGCTGGCTTGGGTGTGCCCCTGGCGCTGGCTTATGTCGATGCCCGCCCCCAAGCGGGGCAAAGCCCGGAAGATGCCGCCCGCCAGCACCGCTACCGCGCCTTGGTGGAGCAGGCGCAGCATGGATTTGCCCAGCCAGCGGCCAGCATGGCCTTGGCACAACATGCCGATGATCAGGTAGAGACCTTGCTGCTGGCGCTCTCACGCGGGGCGGGTGTGGCGGGCTTGGCCGCTATGCCCGCCCAGTGGCAGCGTGGCGGTTTGGACTGGCATCGCCCGCTGCTGGCCGTCGCCGGTCAAGCCTTGCGTGATTGGCTGGTGGCGCAGCAACTGACTTGGGTGGAAGACCCCACTAATTTGCAGACGGATTACACGCGCAACCGCATCCGCCAGCAATTGCTGCCGGTGCTGGAGCAGTTGTTTCCACAGTTTCGCAGCACGTTTGCGCGTAGTTGCAGCCATGCAGCCCAGGCCAAAGCGCTATTGCAAGAACTGGCCGCACAAGATGCGCAGGCCACAGGCTTGCCCCCACAAATACACGCTTTGCAGCATTTAAGCCCCGCCCGCCAAGCCAATGTGTTGCGCTACTGGCTGTGGCAGCAGCACCGCACCAGCCCCAGCACCGCCCAGTTAGCTGAATTGCAGCGCTTGGTGCAAGCCTGCCGAACCAGGGGGCACAACATCCATTTGAAGGTCGGCTCGGGGTTTGTTGGGAGGGACGGCACACATCTGCAATGGTGTGGATGGGTACAATCCCCTAGTTCTGGCTCTTCAAAACCCTAGTACTTCTTTTTTAGGGCAACCACAGGCGGCAGGCCAGGGCAGAGGCCGTATTGGGTTGCCCGGCATGACATTCCATGGCACTTTACGTACATAAATATGGCGGTACGTCGATGGGCTCAGCCGAGCGCATTCGCAGCGTTGCCAAGCGCGTGGCCAAATGGGCGCGCGCTGGCCATCAAGTAGTGGTGGTTCCCAGCGCCATGAGTGGTGAGACCAACCGCCTGCTGGGCTTGGCAGGCGAGCTTGCCCCCGCACATATCGACAAATCCTACCTGCGCGAGCAAGACATGCTGGCCGCCACTGGCGAGCAGGCATCGTCTGCCCTGCTGGCCATTGCCTTGCAAGCCGAAGGGATGCAAGCCATCAGCTACACCGGTTGGCAAGTGCCCGTGCGCACAGACAGCGGCTACACCAAGGCGCGTATCGAATCCATTGACACCGAGCGCATACAAGCAGACTTGAACGCTGGCCGTGTGGTGGTGATTACTGGCTTTCAAGGCATTGATGGCCAAGGGCATATCACCACCTTGGGGCGTGGTGGTTCTGACACTTCGGCCTTAGCCATCGCCGCCGTGCTCAAAGCCGATGAATGCCTGATTTTTACCGATGTGGATGGCGTGTACACCACCGACCCGCGTGTGGTTCCCGCAGCCAGGCGCTTGCACAGCGTGAGCTTTGAGGAAATGCTGGAAATGGCCAGCCTAGGCTCCAAAGTGCTGCAAATTCGCTCGGTGGAGTTTGCTGGTAAATACAAAGTGCCCATGCGCGTGCTCTCTAGCATGACCCCTTGGGACATTGACTGGGCGGTAGAAGCCAGCTCAGGCACGTTGATTACTTTTGAGGAAGACGAAAAAATGGAAAAAGCCGTTGTCTCAGGCATTGCCTTCAACCGTGGCGAGGCCAAAATCTCGGTGCTTGGCGTACCCGACACCCCTGGCGTTGCAGCCACCATCCTGGGCGCAGTGGCCGATGCCAATATTGAGGTGGATGTCATCATCCAGAACATCTCTAAGGAAGGTAAAACCGACTTTAGCTTCACCGTTGGTCAGGCCGACTATGCCCAGGCGCTGGAGTTGCTGCGTGAAAAAGTGGCTCCCAGCTTGGGTGCTAGCGAAGTGCTGGGCGACCCGAGCATCGCCAAGGTCAGCATTGTGGGCATTGGGATGCGCAGCCATGTGGGCGTGGCCTCCACCATGTTTCGTGCCCTGAGCCAGGAGGGGGTGAACATCCAGATGATTTCCACCTCTGAAATCAAGACCTCGGTGGTCATCAACGAAAAGTACCTAGAGCTGGCGGTACGCGCCCTGCACACCGCCTTTGGCTTGGACAAAACTGAGCAAGCGGCATAATTTTTCAGTTTTTGCAAAAAACACCGAAATTTGTGATTACAATAGCGGTTTGACGGAAACGTGACCGAGTGGCCGAAGGTGCTCCCCTGCTAAGGGAGTATGGGGTGTTGAGCCTCATCAAGGGTTCGAATCCCTTCGTTTCCGCCAGCAGATAAAGCCCCAGCCAAGGGGCTTTTTTCTTGCCCATCAAAAGCTGCCAGGATTGCGCGAAATCCTTCGGCGGCTTTTTTTTAGTCCTCTTTTTCGGACTGCTCCAAGTCCTCGGCCATCGCGGCCATGAATGCGGCTGCTGGGTCTTCACCCAGGATTGCCCGCAAGCCACCCCGAACGCGCCAGTTGGCAGGGCGTTTGCCTTGCTTCATCTGGATCAGGCTGGGGTGTGCAATTTCTAGTAAATCAGCTAATTTTTTTTGACTTCCAGCAACAAGTGCTGCTTGCTCAATCAGCTCATTCAAATTTTTTAGGTCGTTGTCTAGCATTTTGCTAATTCCTGTGGTATGTTTCGCCTGTAGCAATTTGCTAAAGGTTGCGGTTTGTAAATTTATCCATTGGCCTTCTGGTCGGTGTGACTCTATAGGAGCTGCCAGCATGACCCATACAGCGTTTTTATGTCCTCAACCTAGTCAAAACAGCCAAGGCGATAGCCTGGCAGCTCCCGCTAAGGCTGACCAGGTTGAGGACACCCGAACTTATGGCGCTAATGCCGCCGCAAAGTCTGTTTGTACAGCATCAATATCTGGGATATTGGGATACCGGATTACCCGATACCCTGCCTTTTCCAGCATCTCGTCCCTTGCTGCGTCTTGCTCTTCCTTACCTCGGTGGCTGGAATCGTCTAGCTCAATCACTGCCAGTACCTGGTATGCCTTGTTACAGACAACAAAATCAGCGATTTTCCGGTCAAAGCGGTTTCTGGCTCCCCTGGACTTTGCATACAGCAAAGCACCAAAGCTCACCTGTGCCAATACAACTAGCCCTGGTAGTGCCTGGGTCAGCCTGTTGTGCATCGCTTGCTCTCGCTCTGTAAGCGGTGATTTGCGCTTTTGGGGCTGCTCTTGGGGGCTACTCCTCTCATCTTCGTCTGCTGGTGCGCTACTGGCCTTTCCTTTTTTGAGTAGCACAAAGGCAATGAGTGCCAGTGCCGCCAATACAAGCAGTAATTTCATATGTTTTTTCCTTTCGGGGGTTAAAAAAATTGAACGCCCGCGAGTGTTGCGCGTAGGGGGCCCCGCCCTGCGGGGGAAGGGCGCGGCACTCGCTGGTTGTTGGTTTGGGCGCTGCTCGCCCTCCCCGTATGGTAATTACGGGGAGATTACGGCGTTGAGAGGGGGTAGGTTGTGAGTAGCATGACAAGCAAGAAAAAAATGGCGCTAGTCCTCGAAGGCCGGGAAATTAAGCTAAGGCTGCAAGCTGACCAGGCTAAAAATACGGAGGCTGTGCATATCGACTGGCTACGTTTTACCGTGCAGCGAAAAAATGCCCCAATTCCTGACCTCTCCAACGTTTTTGCTGATGCCTCCTGGGGGGCAGATTACGAGAGTGTCAGTCGCGGATGGGACAGCGAACATGTGCAATTGCGCGACAAGCAGCGGTTAACCGTGCGCAATCGGATTTGCCTGCTCCTGCGTGACTTACCCGATAGCGACTATGCCCCCAGCACCCAAGCCTATGACTTGGCCGACCGGGTGGCTAGCATCCTCGGTGCTGATTTCGCCGTTGCTCCTGAGCTTAAAAAAGGCCAAGATTTTTACCGTTTCCGTTGGTCAATTGTCCGCGCCGGGGTTGAATGTGCCTGGGTAGGCTTCTTGGTCAATGGCAATAGCCGCGCCCAACAGCGGCAAGCACAAACCTTGCACGTCAATTTGCATGGCACAGCCTGCACCTTCGCAGCCCCTGGCTGGCGCAAAAAAATGGCAGCGCTTATCGAAGAGCTTGAGGCAAAAATCACCCGTATTGACCTGGCTCTTGACTTCTTCGACGGCATCGCCGGGGGGCTAGACCGTATCCGTGACGACTGGCACGCTGGCTTGATGGATGTACGCGGCCGCACCCCTACTGTCAATACGGTGGGGCCATGGGTTGAGGGTGGGCGTGGACGCTCCTTTTACTTCGGTTCTAGGGAGGCCGGTAAGCAAACAAACGTTTACGAAAAGGGCGTACAGCTCTTCGGCCTAAAAGATGCCACCCGTTGGGAGCGTGTAGAGCTACGTTATGGCAACAAGCTACGAGAGCTGCCCGTTGATGCCCTACGCCGCCCTGATAGCTTTTTTGCGGGTGCTAGTGACTGGCACGCGGCAATCCTGGCTGAACACGGCAAAACGGCAACAGTGGGCGAAAAAATCAAAGTCAAGGCAAGGCAGGCTATTGAAACCGTACAAGCCGAAGTTACTCGCTCTGTGCGCTGGCTCACTGATACCGCTTCACAGTCCTTGGCTCTGGCTTTTCACTACCTAGATGAAGAGTTATTCCTGAGCTTGGTTACTGGCCGTAACTTGCCTGGGCGATTGCAAAAGTTCAAAACCTCCGAAATAAGCGCAGCTTTTGACCGGCTTGCGCCTTCGGTTCTTCAACCTTGGGCAGTAGCCCAATAACACTAGGGAAAACCACCATGAAAGTAAACAGTGAAGCCTTGCTTTTTGGCATCGAATCAAGTAAAGGCGAGTTTGAGAACACAATTTATGACTCGACAAAATTCCATTTAAGTGTTGACCTCGGTCAAAAAAGCAACGGCAAAACCATTGGCCTGGTCTCCCGCCCTTTCCGCCTGGGTGACAGCACAGAAATTGACAAGTGGGAGCAGTACGCCCCCCATCTGAGCCAAGGCCGCCCAATCCCTGTGCTGTGTGATTTTGACGTTGTTGCCTCTTCCGATGGTGTGCGTCTCACACTTTTGGCTATTAAGCCCAAAACAGCCACCAAAGCAGCAGCATAAGGGGCAAAAAATGCCGCGCTACATCATCCAATCAGCAGCTACTGGCCGGTTTTTAGCACCATGTCCCCAAGGCGGGGAACCCATTTGGGTGCAACTTTTGCACCGGGCGGGTGGGGGTGTCGTTGACGATATGGAGCGCGTCGCTCAACTAGTTGGCGACTATTGCGAGCCTGACGATTTCCCGCAAGTGATTGACCTCGACCGCCTTGGTACGCCCAATGATTATCCCAATGACTGATGTTGAAATTATTCACCAGCTTGCTGAAATGGGCATTACAGCATCTAGCCTGGTCAAAGTCGGTACAACCGCATTTGGCCTGGTTTTGGCTGCTTATTTCCTCGGCTGGAAAATCGGTCTAGCC
>JAHAYB010000281.1 GCA_018384835.1 Comamonas sp. | reverse complement strand
CGCCGGTGGCTTGGTGCTTACGTCGTAGGTAACGCGGTTAATACCATCGACTTCATTGATGATGCGGGCGGCCACTTTCTTCAGCAGGCTAAAGGGCAGCTCGGCGCTGTCGGCAGTCATAAAGTCGGTGGTGATAACGGCACGCAGCGCCACGGCATATTCATAGGTGCGTTTGCCGCCGCTCACCCCCACGCTGCGCACGGGCAGGAAGACGGCAAATGCTTGGCTGGTAAGTTGGTACCAGTTTTTACCGCTGGCCTCATCCACGGTATTACGCAGCTCTTGGGTGAAGATGGCATCGGCCTGGCGCAGCAGGTCGGCGTATTCCTTTTTCACCTCGCCCAGAATGCGCACGCCCAGGCCGGGGCCAGGGAAGGGGTGGCGTTGCACCATCTCCACTGGCAGCCCCAGGGCTACGCCCAGCTCGCGCACCTCGTCTTTGAATAGGTCGCGCAGCGGCTCTAGCAGCTTTAGCCCCAGTTGCTCGGGCAGGCCGCCGACGTTGTGGTGGCTTTTAATAACAGCCGCTTGTTTGGCGTGGCTGCCGCCGGACTCAATCACATCGGGGTAGATGGTGCCTTGCGCCAGGAAGGTCGCGCCTTTGCGGCCTGCTTCTTGGGTTTTGAGCTTGGCGGCCTCGGCCTTAAACACATCAACAAACAGGCGGCCAATAATTTTGCGCTTTTGCTCTGGCTCGTTCACCCCGGCCAGTTCGCCCAGGAACAGGTCTTGAGCATTAACGCGCACCACTTGGGCATGGACTTGGCCAGAGAGCATGTCCAGCACCATATCGGCCTCGTTCAGGCGCATCAGGCCGTGATCGACCAGTACGCAGGTGAGTTGGTCGCCAATGGCGCGGTGAATCAGCGCAGCGGCAACGCTGGAATCCACCCCGCCGGATAAACCCAAAATAACCTCTTCATCCCCCACTTGCTGGCGGATGCGCTGCACGGCTTCTTCCACATAGTTGGCCATCACCCAATCGGCCTGGGCGGCGCAGATGTCCAGCACAAAGCGCTCTAGCACCGCCTGGCCTTGCAGGGTATCGCTGACTTCGGGGTGCCATTGCAGGGCGTAGAGCTGGCGCTGTGCATCAGCCATACCCGCAATGGGCAGGGGGGCGCGTTCTGGGCTACCGGCCTCGTCGCTGGCAATGCAGCTAAAGCCGGGCGGCAGGCTGGCTACTTGTGCGCCGTGCGCTAGCCACACTTGCAATAGGCCGTGGCCTTCTGCCGTGGTGTGGTCGGCAATGCCTTCTAGCAGGCGGCTGTGGCCACGGGCGCGTACTTGCGCCAGGGCGGGGGTAATAGATTGGCTGGCATTCAGCGCCCCGCCCAGTTGCGCCGCCATGGCCTGCATACTGTGCCCCAGTGCCAGCACGGGCACGCCCAGTTCAAATACGGCGTTAGGGATGGCATCAGCGCTGCCTGGCTCGGTGTCCAGCGGGTGGCTGGCGCTCAAGATAATGCCTTTAAGGCGGTGGCTAGCGGCAAACTCGCGCAGCCAAGCATCGTCGATATGGCTGGGGTGTACTTCGCAATACACCTTGGCGCTGCGCACGCGACGCGCAATCAGTTGGGTGAAGGGGGAGCCAAAATCGACAAGCAAAATAGTGTCGTGCTGCATGGGGTGTTTTTCCTTCAAAAAACAAGGGGAGGGAATCAAAAAACCCGTTGTCCTGATGAAGGGCAACGGGCTAGGCGCGAGGGGTGCGCCTTAGCGGCGCAGAGCGGCGGGGCGCTTAGTCCGCACGGTAGTTGGGCGCTTCCTTGGTGATTTGCACATCGTGGACGTGCGATTCGCGCATCCCGGCGGCGGTAATTTGCACAAAGGCGGCTTCGGTGTTCATTTGCGCAATGCTGGCGCAGCCGCAGTAGCCCATGGCTGCCCGCACACCGCCCGCCATTTGGTAAACAATGGAAACCATCGAGCCTTTGTAGGGTACGCGGCCTTCAATGCCTTCGGGAACCAGCTTGTCGGCGTTGGGGTTGCCGGTAGTGGATTCTTGGAAGTAGCGGTCTGCCGAACCTTGCTGCATCGCGCCAATGGATCCCATGCCGCGATAGCTTTTGTAGGAGCGGCCTTGGTAGAGGATGACCTCGCCGGGCGCTTCTTCCGTACCGGCGAACATGCCGCCCATCATCACGGTGGATGCACCAGCGGCCAGCGCCTTGGCAATATCGCCCGAGAAGCGGATGCCGCCATCGGCAATCAAAGGCACGCCCGTGCCTTGCAACGCCTCGGCCACTTGCGAGATAGCCATGATTTGCGGCACACCCACGCCCGCCACAATGCGCGTGGTGCAGATGGAACCAGGGCCAATGCCCACTTTGACGGCATCAGCACCGGCTTCTACCAGCGCCTTGGCGGCTGCGCCGGTGGCGATATTGCCGCCAATGACTTGCACTTGCGGGTAGTTTTGCTTGACCCAGCGCACCCGGTCAATCACGCCCTTGCTGTGGCCGTGGGCGGTATCCACTACCAAGGCATCCACCCCGGCTTTGACCAGCAAATCCACGCGCTCTTCCGTGCCTGCGCCCACGCCGACGGCGGCGGCTACGCACAAGCGGCCAGCGCTGTCACGCGCCGCGTTGGGGAAGCTGGTTTGTTTGTTGATGTCTTTGACGGTAATCAGCCCGCGCAGCTCAAACGCATCGTTAACCACCAGCAGGCGCTCTAGCTTGTGCTGGTTGAGCAGGGCTTTTGCCTCGGCGGGGCTGGTGCTGTCTTTTTCATTGACGGTGATGAGCTTTTCACGCGGGGTCATGATTTGGCGCACTTTTACGTCGTAGCGCGTCTCAAAGCGCACGTCGCGGCTGGTGACAATGCCCACCACCTTGCCGCCATCGCACACTGGGAAGCCGGAAATGCCCAGCTCTTCAGACAGTTGGAGCACTTGCAGCACGGTGTGCTCAGGGGTAATCACCACCGGGTCGTGGACTACGCCGGACTCGTGGCGCTTGACCTTGGCCACCTCGGCGGCCTGCTCTTGGGCGGTCATATTTTTGTGAACCACCCCGATACCGCCTTCCTGGGCAATGGCAATGGCCAAGCGTGCCTCGGTGACGGTATCCATTGCCGCTGAGACCAAAGGC
>JAHAYB010000279.1 GCA_018384835.1 Comamonas sp. | reverse complement strand
AAAAATAGCCTTGCAGCCCTCAAAGGGCACAAGGCACAAAATAAAACATAATTGCAGACTATTTTATATAGGTTAAAGCTTCCCCCCTCCGTAGCACCGCTTGAAGCCTTGCCCAAAGTAAAGCATTGGCTGCTTTTACCCCTCTTACCCACTACCTTTAGTACACCCGCCCGCCCTTGAGCATGGCGTGCTGGCGGCGCTGCAAGGGGCTGTTGCGCTGCATTTGCGCCAGCACTGGGTGGGCGTGGGCATGGGTGATGGCCAGCCCCAGAGCATCGGCCGCATCAGGTCCGGGCAGGCCGGGCAAGGCCAGCAAGTGCTGCACCATGGCTTGGATTTGCGCCTTGGCAGCACGGCCATTGCCGGTGATGGCTTTTTTCATTTGCAAGGCGGTGTATTCGGCCACCGGCAGGTTATGCGCCACCAAGGCGGCCAAAGCCGCCCCCCTTGCCTGCCCTAAAAGCAGGGTGGATTGGGGGTTGACGTTAACGAACACAATCTCCACCACCGCCGTATCAGGCTGGTATTGCTGCACCAGCGCGGTAATGCCATCAAACAAAATTTTTAAGCGCCCCGGCAAATCCCCCAGGCTTACGGCGGGGTTGCGTGTGGTGCGAATGGTTCCACTGGCCACGTAGTGCAGTTGGCCGCCTTGCTGCTCTAACACACCAAAGCCGGTGGTTTGTAGGCCGGGGTCAATCCCCAAAATGCGCACGGCTTAGGCCGCTTCGCTGGCCAGCAATTGGCGCAGCGCTGCCAGCACTTGCGCCGCTGGTGGCTGCACCCCGCGCCATAGGGCAAAGGCGGCGGCGGCTTGCTCTACCAGCATCCCCAGGCCATCGCGCCCTTGTGCGCCGTATTGGCCGGCCCAGTCTAAAAAGCCTTGGGCAGCGCTGCCGTACATCATGTCGTAGGCCAGTGCGCCGGGGCGCAGTAACTGCCCTGGCAGGTTAAGCGCCTGCCCTTGCAGGCTAGAGGCGGTGGCGTTAATCAACACATCAAACGCTAGCGTTGGCGTTGGCGTTGGTGCCTGATGGGTCAGCTCCTCTAACGCGCAGGCGTGCAGTGTGCTGGCGCACTCTGTCGCTAAGGCGCTATGGCTATCGACCAAGTGCTGCGCTTTGGCAACGGTGCGGTTACTCACGCAAATGCTGCGTGGGCGCTGCGCTAGCAAGGCGGCCAATACGCCAGCAGCAGCGCCGCCTGCGCCTAGTAGCAAGATGTCTTGCCCCGCTAGGCGGCGGCCTGCGTTGTGCTCAATATCTGCCACCAGCCCTAGGCCATCGGTATTGTCGGCATGGATGCGGCCATCGGCTTGGCGCACAAGGGTGTTGGCCGCGCCGCACAGCGCCACGCGGGGGCTGCATGTGTCGGCCAAAGCGGTGGCTTCGTGTTTGAAGGGCACGGTCACGTTGCAGCCATGGCCGCCTTCTTCTTCAAAAAATGCCCGTGCGCTGGCGGCAAAGCCGTCTAACGCTGCCAAGCGGGCACTGTAGTGCAGGCTTTGGCCGGTAAGCGCTGCAAAGCGCTGGTGTATCCAGGGCGAACGGCTGTGGGCAATGGGGTTGCCAATCACACAATACATAGCGGGAGAAGGACTGGTAGAGGTCATAAAGCAAGCGCATAAAACAAGCGCAAATGGTTGGACAAACCCGATGTTGCAACCAGAGGGCAGAGGACAGAGGACAGAGGGGCGCTGACGGCAAAGCCGCCTAGATGGCCTATTCAACTTGGGTTTTTAGCCCTTGGTCACGGGTAAAGACAAAGCGGGCGACGACGGCGATTTGGTCGGCCTTGGTGCGCATGGCGCTGTTGAAGTTGCCGTAGGGGCCAGCGGCATAGGCAATGGCTTGGGCGCGGCGGTCTAGGGTGGGCTGGCCAGAGGATTGCACGATTTCGGTATCCAGAACGCGGCCATCGTGGTTGATGGTCAAAATCATCACCAGCTCGCCGTAGAGTTTGCGGCCATTTTGCTCGGGGAAGTTTTGCGTGCCCTTGTCTTCGACTTTGCGGCGCAGGCCGTCGTAGTACAGGGCGAAGACTTCTTCGCGGGTGGCGGGGCTGATGTAGCGCTTTTTAGGGCGGGCGTTTTCTTCTTCAATGCGCTTTTCAATCTCAGCGAGGAGTTTGAGCAGTTGTTGGCGTTGCAGCTCTTGCTGCTCGTGCTCTTGGGCATCGGAGAGTTCACGCGGGTCGTACTCGGGCAAGGTGGCCAGTTGTTGTTGGAGCTGGGTCAGCAGCCGCTGCTGCTCTTGCTGCATAGCGTCAAGTTGGCGCTGGCGCTGTTCAAAATCATCGCCCACGGCGTTGAGCATGGAGTAGGGCAGCGGGCTGGTAGCGCGGCCATGCTGGGCATCG
>JAHAYB010000277.1 GCA_018384835.1 Comamonas sp. | reverse complement strand
TCACTTCGGGAGCCAGCTCTACCAGCTTCAAGCCTTCGGGGGTGACATCCATCACGCCCAGGTCGGTAATGATGCGGTCCACCACGCCCACGCCAGTTAGCGGTAAGGTGCATTCAGGGATGATTTTTAGGTCGGTTGTGCCGTCTTTCTTGCGGGCGACGTGCTCCATCAGCACAATCACGCGCTTCACACCGGCCACCAAGTCCATCGCGCCGCCCATGCCTTTGACCATCTTGCCGGGAATCATCCAGTTGGCCAGGTCACCCTTGCCACTGACTTGCATGGCCCCAAGAATAGACAAGTTGATTTTGCCGCCACGAATCATGGCAAAACTTTGGTCGGAGCTAAAAATCGACGAACCCGCCAGCGTGGTCACGGTTTGCTTGCCCGCGTTAATCAGGTCGGCATCCACTTCGTCTTCCGTGGGGAAGGGGCCAATGCCCAGCATGCCGTTTTCCGATTGCAGCCACACCTCTTTGTCGCCCGTGTGGTTGGCGACCAGCGTGGGAATGCCAATGCCCAGGTTGACGTAAAAGCCGTCTTCCAGCTCCTGTGCCGCACGCGCGGCCATTTGGTCTTGCGTCCAGGCCATGTTTACTCTCCTTGTTTCTCGGTGATGGTGCGCTTTTCAATGCGCTTTTCAGGGGTAGGGTTGTGTACGATGCGGTGGACGTAAATGCCGGGCAGGTGGATATCGTCGGGGGCAATCTCGCCCACTTCCACCACTTCTTCCACTTCCACAATGCAGATTTTTCCGGCGGTGGCAGCAGCGGGGTTGAAGTTACGCGCTGTCAGGCGGAACTGTAAGTTGCCGCTTTTATCAGCACGGTGCGCCTTAATCAGCGACACGTCGGTGACGATAGAGCGCTCCATCACATAGGTTTCGCCGTCAAACTCGCGCAGCTCTTTGCCCTCGGCCACCATCGTGCCCACGCCGGTTTTGGTGAAGAAGGCAGGAATGCCTGCGCCACCCGCACGCAGCTTCTCGGCCAGCGTGCCCTGGGGGGTAAATTCCAGCTCCAGCTCACCGGCCAGGTATTGGCGCTCGAATTCTTTGTTCTCGCCCACGTAGGAGGAAATCATTTTTTTGATTTGGCGGGTGTCTAACAACTTGCCCAAGCCAAAACCATCCACCCCGGCGTTGTTGGAGACCACCGTCAGGTCTTTCACACCGCTGTCGCGCAGCGCGTCAATCAGCGCCTCGGGGATGCCACACAAACCAAAGCCACCAACAGCCAGCAACTGGCCATCAGCAACCACACCTTGCAGCGCTGCGGCTGCGTTGGGATAGAGCTTTTTCACATTGCCTCCTTGTTAAAGTACGGATGCCGTAAGATACTACTTATTTATATACGTAGTATTTCTTAGATAGCTCTCCATCCTAAAACATCAACGTAAAACATCAACGGCTAACTAGGAGACAAACCTATGGAACTCACTGCTGAAGACTACCGCCTGGCTTTTGACCATGCCCCCGTGGGTTTAGTGATTTCGCGCAATCGGCGCATGGTCGATTGCAACCAGCGCGTCTGCGAGATGTTTGCCACCTCACGCGAGCTGCTCCTGGGCCAGTCATTTTTGCTGCTCTACCCCAGCGCGGACGAGTACGAGCGCCTAGGCGCTCGCATTTCCCCCATTCTTAACGCCAAGGGCTATTACAGCGACAACCGCATCATGAAGCGCGCCAATGGCGAAACCTTTTGGTGTCACGTCTCTGGCCGCGCACTAGATCGCAGCAACCCCCACGCCAACGGCATCTGGAGCTTTGAAGACCTGAGCCAGCAGCGCCCCGTGAAAGCCAACTTGACCGGGCGCGAGCGTGAGGTCGCCGCCCGCCTGCTAGAGGGGCTAACTTCCAAAGAAATTGGCAAAGTGCTAGGCATTAGCCACCGCACCGTGGAAATTTACCGCTCCCGCCTGATGCGCAAATACAGCGCCAGCACCACCGCCGAGCTGGTACACAAGCTGGTTAGCGCCCCTTAGCCACCTATGTAACCCTGTGCGCCCTCTTTTTCTTCACCTTTTAACTATGCACACAACAGGAGACTTTGCCCCGTGACCACCCCCCAGCACACCCCCACACGCTACCCCTACCCTGCCCTGGAAATCCTGCCCGAGGACATCCGCCAGCGCATTCTGGAGATTCAAGAAAAAGCGGGCTTTATCCCCAATGTGTTTCTGGGCCTGGCACGTCGCCCCGCTGAATGGCGAGCCTTTTTTGCCTACCACGATGCGCTGATGCTCAATGAAGACAGCGGCCTAACCAAGGGCGAGCGCGAGATGATTGTCACCGCCACCAGCGCCGCCAACCAATGCCTGTACTGCGTGATTGCCCACGGCGCAGTGCTGCGCATTTACGAGAAAAACCCAACCATTGCCGACCAGCTAGCCGTCAACTACCGCACCGCTGACATCACGCCGCGCCAAAAAGCCATGCTGGACTTTGCCATGAAGGTCAGCCAGCGCAGCCAGGAAATTGAAGAGGCTGATTTTTCCGCCCTGCACGCCCACGGCTTTAACGATGAGGATATTTGGGACATGGGCGCAATTGCCGCGTTTTTTGGGCTGTCTAACCGCATGGTGAGCTTTAGCGGAATGCTACCTAACCCTGAGTTTTATCTGATGGGGCGTATTCCCCGAGAGAAAAAAGCCTCATAAGCGACTAGGGTCTGTTGCTACAGAGCTACCGCAAACCCCAGCGCCGGATGAAACCGCCAACCGTTTTGGCTATCAGGCAGGCTCATCGTGGCGTAGCGTTGGGCGCATTGCTCCAGCGTTAAGCCTTGTGCGTCGGCCAACAGGCGTAATTCCTCCATCAAATCCACCTGCAACCACGGCGAGACGCTGCCAGCACTGCCGCGCTCCCGTGCATCCAGCGCAACCTCATGGCACATATTGCGCTGGATGGGCACGTAGAGCTTGTCCCGCTGTGCGTCCTTGTCTTCTATGCGGTGCAGTTGCAGCGTTTCCTCATCCTCATCGGGCAGAAAAACCAAGTCTGTGCGCCCTTGTGTGTCGTGGCGGAAGCGCTGGAACTGCGGCAGCAAACCAGTCAGCCATAGCTTGCCGGGATGCTTCCAGTGCAGGCTGGCGGCACGCAAGACCGGCGGTATGCGGCTTGCTGCCGCTGCGTTGTCTGGCCAGAGCAGCATGGCTTCGTGCATACGGGCGTGTTCCAAATCCACAAGATGACGGCTAGGAGACAGTGTTTTGCCCTCGGGCAAGGCCACACGCGGCCTGGCATCTACCGCCCAGATTGCTTTGCCAGCCATTTCTCGCGCCAGCAAATCCCACATCCAATGGGTTTTGAGGTGAAACGGTGGGGCATCCAGCTCAAACCCAGGGCGGCAGAAAGCGGCTGCGGCTTTGTCCTGATTCCTCTGCTTGAAATGCCGCAAATTGCTATCGAGCACCGCCATATTCACCCCTGCCACCGCACCGGGGCGATGGCGACGCACACGCCCCGCCAGTTGAATCAGCGAGCGCATGGAGGACGGCTCCACCACTGCCCAGTCGTAGTCGTGATCGCGCCCCACTTCGGTCACGGGGCTGCCTAGCACAATGAATAAATGGTGTGCTTCGGCGCTGTTGGTAAGCAGTGCCCCTAAATCTTCGGGTAGAGCATCTTGCTGGCGGCGGTTGAGCAGCGTATCGAGCCGCTGCTCAATGGTCGAGCGCATCAGTAGCGGATATTGGGAGTGGTACACGCACAAATGCACCCGCACATTAGGAGCCGGTGCGCCCTGTTGGTACATGGCCTGCGCCACCTCGTACAGCGGCGCGATATTGGCCATGCGAATTAGCCCCATGCTGAAATGCTTGCCGCTGGTCGGGTCGATGCTGTGGTTGTGCGGCAACTGGTGCAACTGCCATGCCTGCGCCAGCACCAAGTGGGCAAATGCTTGGTAGCGCTGGTGCTGGTCGATATTGACCCAATCAGCGGGCAAGGGGGTAATGCGCAGTTGGCGGCGCACCTCGGTCTGTGCCAAACGGGCGACCCGCTTACCGGCAAAAGCGGTATGTGCAGCACGAAAGGAGCTGCTATCCGCGCAGTCTTGGGCGCTCTGCTGGAACTCATCGACCCACAGGCAGCACGGATTGACCGGTTCACTGGGGCGTGCGCTGCGGTGGCGCTGAAACACCTCTCGCCCTGCGCGATAGGCCAGAAACAAGCCCTCCACCAAGGCGGGCGGCAAGGTGGCTGAGGACAGCAGCACCCGGCTACCCAGCAGCCCCGCCCAATGCACGAGGCGCGTTAGTGCGGGAAGGTCGGCCATATCGAAATCATCCGGCTCATCCAGCACCAAGTCGCCCGTTAGCAAGCGCAGCATGGGGGCAATTTGGCGGCCACCGCGCAGGCTCTCGGTGGCGGGGGTGAGGTGATCGACGGTACACACCAGCAGCGGCGCTGCCAGCAGACCGCGCATCTGCGCATCGTCCGTCAGGCGCTGAAGTAGCGGGTGCTGGTCGTTGCCCTCGTACAGCACGGCGGCGGCCTCATCCAGCAAATCTTGGCGTGATGCGGAGCCTGTGGCCTCGGCCTGCTGCTCCCAATAATCAAACAGCGCACGGCTGGCCGCGCCGCCTACGCGAATCGCCAGTTGCTCGGCATCCAAAGCCAAGTCGCTTTGAAAGCTGCGTCCGGTTTGCAGCGTCAGGGTGCGCAGCCCAATGGCAAAGGCGCAGCGCATTCCGGTCGCCGGGTCGGCCAGGGCGTACATGATGCGGGCATTGGCCAAGGTTTTGCCGCAGCCCGTGGATGCCATATTGACGATAAAAGCCCCTTGCGTGGCCGTCTTGCTGCGTAGGCTGGTGGCTAAGTCAGCCGCCTTGTCTTGCCAAGCAAAACGGGCATCGGCGCTGCGCTGCTTGAGCCGTTTATGGTTTTTGAGCGCGGGCAGGCTTTGCACCAAGCTGGGCAAAGAGCGTGCAACCAGCGTGGCATGGGCTTGCACGCCTAGCAAATGCTCATCCAGCGTTTGATGCAGGCGCGACGCACCGCCCTTGTCTTTGCACGTATTGGCAGCTAGGGGATAGTCGGAATTCAAAAATGGCCGACGGCGTGGCTCATCTCGCACGCTGGAATAGTGATGGTCAGCCAGCATCAAGCACAGGCGCGAGATGTGCATGGCAAACGGGTCGTCTATCAGACCCTGCGAAAACTCCAGCAGCTTGTGGGCATAGCGAGCGGCCTGCTTGCGCCATGCGGGAGTAGCTACCGGCAAGCCGTGGGGAAAGTCCCAGTGTGCTTGCGCGGTGGCGCTGTCTGCCCACTCTCGCGGCTCATTCCAGTCGGCGCTGATGCGTGCTAATACGCCATCCAGTGCGTTGTTGTTGATGATGCTGGGTCGCGCTCCAAAACGCCGCCATTGGGTGCGGCTGGCCTCTTGGTCTTCGTCGCCATACCCCTTATTCAATTCGACTGGCAAGCATGGCAGGCGGTGGTGGGTCAACACCAGCCAAGCCACGGCTTGCGCCAAGGGCGGCAACTGGGCAAGCGGCAGGCGCTGGGCAGCTTGGGGTTCATCCAAACCATCGCGCAGCAAACGCCCATTGGCATGGTTTAGCCATAGGGCTTCAAAGGCTGGGGCATTGGTTTCAGTATCGGCGCAAGCGGCCAGCCGCCGTAGCCAGCCTGCATCGTCATCGCCCCCTACAAACGCCTGCCACAAACGCACCGATACCCATTCATGCCGGTAGTGGTTGCGCTCACGCAGCCCAGGCTGGCGCAGCCGGTCTTGAAACGCTTGCGTGGCCTTGCCCAAATCGTGCAACAGCGCTGCCAAGGCGGTTAGCGCGGCCATTTGGGGGAGGTGATGCCAATGGGTTTCATATTCTGTGCGCAGAATGTTTCGAGTGGTGGTGTTGGTAGGCACGGCCCCTTGGTCGTTGAACTGGCGGCTATCGCCCACTATCCACAGCAGTTCGCTATGGTCGCGCCCACGAATCCAGTGGCAGGCAACCGCCGTGTTTTTGCGTGCAGATTGGCGCAGCAGCTTGCGTACTGTCACCAATCCGGCTTGGGTGATGGTGGTTTGCCAAGTGCGCTCACCTCGGCGCTCGGCAAACTGGTCAAGAATGCGGCGCGTTTCCGCTAGGGCGTTTTTGCTGCATTGCGCTACAAATAGGACGTTCATTAGGGCTTTCTTGAGGTTTTTTAGCGCTGCTGTTGTGCCAACCGCGCAGTCTGCTGGGCGATATCTTTGAGCGTGTCAATCATGAAGTCCAGCGACTCGCTTTGTGTCAGCGCCTCAATGCAGTGGCGGCGAAATTGCTGCTCGTCATCGCCACGCATAGCTGACAAAAATGCCTGCGGAAGAATGGCCGCATCTTTGACCAAATCTGCTGCATCAAACACCAAACCGCCTCGACGGGTTTTGCCATGCAGCACCGCCAAGCCATGCGGCAAACCCAGCACCCAAGTGGCGGTAGCGCCTAATCCGTAAGCCAAGTAGTTGCCGTGGTCAAGAAAGCGATTTGCCGGGTCAATGCCTGCACCGCGCTTGGCGCGGGTAAATTCGCCATAGCCCACGGTATCTACCGCCAATTTGTAGAGCGCTTTGGTCAGTTGTGCTTCATCGGCTAATAGGGCGGTGATATCGGCGGCTTGGGCAATACGTGGCGTGAATTGCTGCACCAGTGCTTGCAAGCGCTCCAAGTCAACGGCAAAACCTGCTTCGCGCAGTGCGCGTGTATTCCACGCCGCCAACAGTCGCTGAAGCCGCTGGGTTTGTAACTGCTGGGCGGCATACAGACGCAGCGCATCGTCAAACCAGAACTGCACCCAAGCCTGCAAGTATTCGGTAGGCCGGTATTCGCTTTGGGGTGATAACCAAGCCACTTCTATATCTACCTCGTTAGCGGAAAACAGCGGAGTACCCCCGCCGCCGCAAAAACCCACCAACACCCCGGCTTTGGCCAACTCACGCATTGCAGCTTGGGTGATGGAGGTACCCGTTCCCAGCAAGATACTGGTGGTATTGGCAATGGGGATATTCCAGTAAAGGCTTCTTTTGCCTGCATCGGTCACATACTCCACCCGACCACCATGTACCAGCACCCGGCAATGTTCCAAATAATAAATATTGGCGCGTTTGGAATGCAGAATAGTTTTCAAATCTGTGCTGCGGATTTCTTTCATGGGTTGTCCTTTTTATACTTTGCCTATCCAAGCCTGTGCTTACCCCCTTGAAAAGCAGCCTAAAAAATCATTGGGCTGTATCTATCAGCGGCAATTGGCGCTTAACGTTTGCGTTTACCGGCACAGATGCCGAGCTGGTGGACTACCAAGACTATCACTAGGAGGTCAACCATGACTCATACCCACCCCCATCCCGGCGAAATTTTGCGAGAAGAAGTATTCGAGCCGTTGAAGCTGACGGTGACGGCTGCCGCACAAAAACTAGCCATGTCGCGTGTAGCACTCTCGCGTGTCCTGAACGGCAAAGCAGGTATCAGCCCCGAGCTTGCCCTGCGCCTGGAAAGCGCAGGGGTCAGCACGGCACGCTTCTGGATCAACTTACAAGCTAACTACGATTTATGGCTGGCCATGCAGCACCCACAGCCAACAATAGGCTCCCTCCTTCCAGCCGCTACGGATTCGCACCAACACACCCACGCTTAGGGTCGGCGCGGGCCGGGCAGTTGGTTAGGCTGCTATACGGCAGTGAGCAGGGGCACGATAAAGCCCATGCTGCTTTGGGCTTTCTAAGCTGCCTACGCGGCAGTGAACGCCAACAGCCAGCAGTGCCCGCGCCTTAGCGTTTTCTAAGCTGCCTACGCGGCAGTGAACGCTATGTCCAAGCACGGCTTTGCAGTCTGCAATTTCTAAGCTGCCTACGCGGCAGTGAACCATCGACAATGACGGGCACGGGGCGCGGCATTTTTCTAAGCTGCCTACGCGGCAGTGAACGTCGTCTTGTGCGCAGTGCAGCACCTCCCCTATTTCTAAGCTGCCTACGCGGCAGTGAACCCAATAAATCCAGTTTCTAATCAGCTCCATGCTTTCTAAGCTGCCTACGCGGCAGTGAACCTGGATGCACTGTACGAACTGGCTGGCCTCATTTTCTAAGCTGCCTACGCGGCAGTGAACTTGCCCAAGCTGGGCGCGGCTCGCGAGTTGTTTTTCTAAGCTGCCTACGCGGCAGTGAACTCCTTGGCTATTCGATACCTGCTTTCCTGGCATTTCTAAGCTGCCTACGCGGCAGTGAACGAGCTGCTTGCGCTTGTTGGATAACGGCTTCATTTCTAAGCTGCCTACGCGGCAGTGAACGCCGCGCTGCCCTGG